>CAYPAZ010000060.1:8772-10161 GCA_964408835.1 uncultured Anaerolineaceae bacterium | reverse complement strand
CGCCGCCGCACCACGGCGGACCTGGTCCGGAACCGGTCGAACCCGCCACCCATCCGGTCGAACAGGTGCGCAATCCGGCGTTCGAGCGTGCCTCGCACCCACGAACGCGTTGAACCTGTCTCCCGGTACCGCCGGTGACGCTGCTGCAGCCGCCTCTTTGGCCGCATTCGCTCCAGGTCTGTCAGCGCCCGGAGAATCCCCCGGCGCGTGAGCATCGCCGCCTCCGCGTGGTCCGCATGCGCTCCCTCCCCCGGCTCCGAAACGATAGCGTCCACGATTCCCAGCTTCACACACTCATGGCTGGTTACCCGCAGCCGCTCCGCCACCTCCTCCGCCCGCTCCACTTCCTGGTACAGGATCTTCGCAGCGTCCTCCGGCCGTATCACTTCGTACACGGCGTTATCGAGCATCAACACCCGATCCGCCACCGCCATGGCCACCGCAGCCTCGCTGCTCGCTTCGCCGATGATGACAGCCACGGTAGGGGGAGGCAGCCGCAGCATCAGGTTCATGCAGGAAGAGATGGCGTGGCCCAGCCCCGCCTCCTCGCTTTCCAGGCTTGGGTTCGCCCCAGCGGTGTCCAGTAGCGTGATCACCGGCAAATCGAACTTGGCCGCCAGCCGCATGGCCCGCTCCGCCTTCCGGAACCCCGCCGGGCCGATCCAGCCCTTCGTCCCGTCGCTGGCCGATGGCCGCTGCTGGCCCACGACCATCACGGCCTCGCCGCCCAGCGATGCGATCCCCGCGACGATGCCCGGGTCGTCGTCGCCGGCCCTGTCGCCATGGATCTCGACGAACGCCGTCGCCATGTGCCCAATGAGGTCGCGCGCGGTCGGACGCATCTGGTGGCGCGAAAGCTGGACCTGCCGCCAGGCGTCCTCGCTGTGGGGAGCATGGGCGCCGGGAGTCGTCCTCCGCGCGGCGCGCAGCCGGTATTCGCTCTGCAGAAGGTCCAGCATGGCCGCCACCGAGTCCCGCAGCCTGGGCCGGTCAATGACCGCGTCGATGAGTCCGTGCGCGGCCTGGGCCTCAGAGGTGTGGGCCCCTTTCGGCAGTTCCACCGCCGACGCTTCCTGGAGCACCCGCATCGCCGCGAACCCCACCAGCGCACCCGGCTCGGCGATGATGAAATCGGCCTGGTTCACGAACCCCGCGTAGGCCGAGCCTGTCGTCGGATCCGTGAGGATCACGATGTGCGGGACGCGTTCCTTCTCCAGTGCCTGCGCGGCCACTGCGATGCGCGGCAGCTGCATGAGCGCCAGCAACCCCTCCTGCATCCGCGTCCCGGAAGTCGAGCAGACCGAGACCAGCGGGACGCGCCGCGCGGCGGCCTTCTCGAACGCGCGCGCCAGCCGCATCGTCAGTGCCGTGGCCGCTTCCGACTCGAGG
>CAYPAZ010000060.1:0-8762 GCA_964408835.1 uncultured Anaerolineaceae bacterium | reverse complement strand
GAACGCGCGCGCCAGCCGCTCCCCGGCCACCACGCCGATCGACCCCCCGAGGAACGAGAAGTCCAGCACCGCGACCACCACATCCTTGCTATAGATCGAACCTGTGCCGGTCAGCGCCGCTTCTGCCAGTCCCGTGCGCCGCTGAGCGTTGATGACCCGCGAGCGGTAACCGTGGCGGTCCGTGAACGAAATCGGGTCGATGGAGGTCACGCCGCGGTCGTCTTCATGGAAGCTGCCCGGGTCCAGCAGAGTCGCGATGCGTTCCCGTGCGGTCAGATGGAAGTGGAACCCGCAAGAGTGGCACACGCGGTACCGGTCGTACGAGCGTGAGCCTTCGAGGTTGGCATCACACGAAAGGCAGCGTTCGGCTGCCGGCTCGGTATCGAGTTCAGGCTCCGCTTCCGGAGAACGGCGCAGCAGGTGGCGGAATGTCCTCACCATCACAGTGTATCAATCGTCGGCTTCGAAGCCCCCGTCGGCCGAAATCACCGTTCGCGATTCACCCTCTTCGCGGGGCCCGACGATGCCTTCGTCCGCCAGCAGCTCCATGATCTGGGTCGCCTTCACATAGCCCACGCGCAGCCGCCGCTGGAAGAGCGAAGGCGAGACGCGCTTGTGTTGCAAGGCCAGCCCCCTCGCGCGCTCCACGATCGGGTCGTCTTCGTAGACAACAAGGTCGTCCTCCCCGTTGTTGCGGTCGCGCAGCGCCTGCTCCAGCAGCTCGTCAGCGGTTTCCCGCTCCACCGCCGAGAAGCGGTCGTCCGTCCAGAACTCCACAATGCGCTCGATCTCGGGGTCGGACACATACACGCCCTGGATGCGGATAGGCTTGGCGACGTCCGTCGGCATGTACAGCATGTCGCCGCGGCCGAGCAGCTTTTCGGCGCCGCCCATATCGAGCACGGTTCGCGAGTCCGTCACCGAGGTCATCGCGAAAGCGATACGCGTGGGGAAGTTCGCCTTGATGAGCCCGGTCACCACATCGACGGAGGGCCGTTGCGTAGCCACGACCAGGTGGATGCCGGTCGCCCGCGATAGTTGCGCCAGGCGACAGAGCAGTTTCTCCACCTCGAACGGCGCCGCCATCATCAGGTCCGCCAACTCGTCGATGATCACCACCCAGTAGGGCAGCTTTTTCAGCACGCGTGGGTGCTTGTTGTAGGCCTCGATGTTCCGTACGGCCATGCTCGCGAACTTCTTGTAGCGCGACTCCATCTCCGCAACCACCGCCTGCAGCGTCCCCACCACCTTGTCGAGGTCGACGATGACCTCGCTGAACGCGAGGTGCGGGATCTGGCTGTAGGCAGTCAGTTCCACCCGCTTCGGGTCCACCATCACAAACCGAACCTGGTCCGGCGTCGCGTTCATCATGATCCCGGCAATGATGGAGTTCATGCACACGCTCTTGCCGCTTCCCGTGGCTCCCGCGATGAGGAGGTGCGGCATCTTCGCCAGGTCCGCGACGACCGGCACGCCCGAGACCCCCTTGCCGAGGGGCAGAGCGAGCCTGGTCTTCTTCGAGAGGTCGTTGAACTCCTTCGATTCCATTACCGCCCGCATGGTTACCACCGTCGCGGAGTCGTTTGGCACTTCGATGCCGACGATCGCCCGTCCAGGAACTGGTGCCTCGATCCGCAGCGAGGGGGCCGCCAGCGCGAGCGCGAGGTCGTTCTGTAGGGCCGTAATCTTGTTCACCCGAACTCGCGTCCGCGCGACCTCGACGCGCTCCGTCCGCGCTTTGCCGTCCCGCTCATAAACCGGCTTCCCCACCTCGTCGCGGACCGCGACATCCTTGTGGCGCACCTCCCAGCCCGGCTCCACTCCGAACTGGGTCACGGTCGGGCCTTCGTTGATCTCCACCACGCTCGCGTCGACCCCGAAGCTGGCGAGTGTGTCCACGATGAGCTGGGCCCGTGCCGCATTGTCGTGCTTGCGGCTCGCGCTGGGCAGCGGAGCGTTCATTAGCTCCAGCGCCGGCAGCGACCACTTGGTCGAGCCGACGAGCGGCAGGTCGAGTTGGTGCGGCTCAGTGTCCTCCGCGGGTTCGTCCGAGAATGCCGATGGCGAATCGTCGAGTTCGTCGTCCACAGGCTCCTCGACCGCCACAGAACCGGGTGCGAAGTGCGCCGCGGCGCCCGCTCCAACCATCGAGCTCGGGCTCGCGGGGTCGAACGAGGGCCGGTACACCGTCGGCGCGTCCTCGTAGTCCATCGCTATCCCGGCCTGTAGCCGGTCGCGCAAAGTCCCGCCGATCACTGTTTCTCCGCTGTCGTCACCGGGCCGTCGGAAGATGAACCGCATCCATCGGCCCACTGCCGCCACGGCGCGGTGCGGCCAGCGGCGCTCCCATGCCGTCTCAACCCACGCCGGCGCGTTCGTGGCGAACCAGAGCGTCGCCCGCGGAGCCGCCAGCGCCATCCCAACCACGAACAGGCTCAGCCATGCCAGCTTCCCCAGCCAGCCGCTCACCAGCGTCCGCCCTACCTCCCCGCCGAGGCTCACCTCGCGAAAATCGACTCCCCCGAGCTTCCATTGGGCCTCATTCAGCCCGAGAAGTCCCCATGCAAACAGCCCAAGCACCACCCAGCCGGCCGCGCGCCGCCAGAACTTCCAACCGCTCGCATACGCCTGGCGGGAAATCGCGAACCCGCCAGCTATCGAAAGCGCCGCGATGATGAAGATCCCCAGCCCGAACGTAGAAACGAACCAGTCCCGGATGTCCCGTCCGAGGTCGCCGATATCGATGATCCACGGGAGCGCCGCGACGGTCGCAGCGACGATACCCAGCCCGATGAATTCGGGCCGGAGTAGCCTCGTCCGCTTGAAGAAGGGCTTGCCCCGCCGCTTGTGGGTGCGGGTGGCGCGGGGTCGAGTCCGGGCGCGTGCAGCCACAGGCGCACAACTCCTTCACCGGCCAGCGCACCCCGCAGAACTGGTCCGGGCCTAACCTGGGTTCGAGGCTGACTCGACTCAGACCTCGACAGCCACCGGCAGCACCATTGGCCGCCGGCGGGTTTCATCGTACAGGAACTTGCTCAATGAGTCGCGAATCCGGGTGTTGATGTCGGCGAACTCGGCGTAGTGCTCTCCGCCCTTCAGCGAGGCCGCAACTACCTGCTTGCTACGCTCCATGAGCTCTTCGCTCTCCTCTACGTCGACGAACCCGCGCGAAAGGATCTCGGCCGGCCGCGTAAGTGCTCCCGTGCGCTTATCCACGGTCACCATCACCACCACCACCCCATCGGTGGCCAGGTGAGCGCGGTCCCGCAGGATGAGCTGATCCACATCCCCGATGCCGAGCCCGTCCACGTAGACATAATCGGCGCTGACACGTTTGCCCAATCCAGCCGTTTCCTCGTCGATCTCGAGCACGTCGCCGTCCGTGAGCACGAACGCGTTCCCTTCCGGGACGCCGACCGACTCCGCCAGCCGGGCGTGCACCACCAGATGCCGGAACTCCCCATGAATGGGGACGAAGTACTCGGGCTTCACGAGCGCCTGGACGATCTTCAGCTCTTCCTGGCTTGCGTGCCCGCGCACGTGGATGTTCGCCACGCGGTTGTAGAGCACGTTCGCACCCAGCCGGAACAGGTTGTCCACGTTCCGGTACACCGCCGACTCGTTCCCGGGGATGGGGCTCGCCGAGAGGACGACGGTGTCGCCCCGCTCGATCGTGATGTGGCGGTGGTCTCCGTTAGCCATGCGCGTGAGCGCACTCGTCGGCTCGCCCTGGCTTCCAGTGGTGATGATCGCCAGCCGCTCATGCGGCGTGTTGCGCATCTGGTCGACGCCGACGATGACACCCTCCGGGATTTCCAGGTACCCGAGTTGCCGCGCCATCGCCACGTTGTCGATCATCGATCGCCCGGTGACGAACACCTTCCGGTCGCTCGCGACGGCCGCATCCACCACCTGCTGCACGCGTGAGATGAGCGACGCGAACGTGGCCACGATCACCCGGTGTTGAGCGCTGGCCAGGATGTTCCGGAGCGCCTCCCCGACGAGTTGCTCGCTCGGGGTGTAGCCGTCGATCTCCGCATAAGTCGAGTCCGCGCAGAGGAGAAGGCAGCCCTCCGCGCCGATCTCGGCCAGCCGGATGAGGTCGGTGTGCTGGTCCATCACCGGCGTGTGGTCGAGCTTGAAGTCGCCCGTGTGCACCATCGGCCCGAGCGGCGTCCGGATGATGAGCCCGCACGCGTCAGGGATGCTGTGCGCAACCGAGAAGAACTCCACCGAGAACGCCCCGGCGTGGATGACCTCCCCCGGCTCGACGACGTGCAGGTCTGCCTTCTGGAGCAGTTTGTGCTCCTGCAGCTTCACGCGGATAAGGCCGTCCGTGAGCTTCGTGCTGTAGATCGGCGGGTTGAACTCCCGCATGAAGTACGGGAGAGCTCCGACGTGGTCCTCGTGCCCGTGGGTCAGGAACACCGCCCGAAGGCGGTCCGCGTTCTCGCGGATGTACGTGAAGTCGGGGATGACCAGGTCAACCCCGAGCATCTCCTCCTCCGGGAACATCAACCCGACGTCGACGGCGATGAGGTCCCCGTCGTACTCGTAGAGCATCATGTTGCGGCCGATTTCACCGAGGCCGCCAAGCGGTATGACTCGTAAGACTGGCATTCTCTCCTCTAGAACAGGCGACCCTGTTCTGGTGTTGGTTCTGGTTCTCGTTCTGGTTCAGGCGGCGGCGCCGAGGCCACGGCCGCGCGGGCGCTCTCGAGGATTCCCGGCAGTGCCCGGAAGTCGTTGAGGATCACCTGCCTCAGGTTCGCCTGGTGGAGCGCCGCGGCAGGATGGTACATCGGTACGTACGTCCGCCCGGCACGCTCCACCGGCCTTCCGTGGATCCGGCTGATCGCCTGGCCCGGGAAGTAGCGCGCCATCGAGAACCGGCCGAGCGTCACAATCACCAGCGGGTCCACGAGGTCGATTTGCTCATCGAGATAGTCCCGGCAGGCTTCGATCTCGCCCGGCAGGGGGTCCCGGTTACCCGGGGGACGGCATTTCAACACGTTGCAGATGTAGACAGTGTCGCGGCTCAGGCCCGCTGCCGCCAGCAACTCCTCGAGGAACTGACCGGCGGCCCCTACGAACGGACGCCCCTGCTTGTCCTCATTCATCCCCGGCGCCTCGCCGATGCACATCACTTCGGCATCGAGCGGCCCCTCCCCCGGTACCGCCAGCGTCCGCGTCTTCGCCAACACGCACCTCGGACAGGCACGGATGGTCGCGTACAACTCGGCGGCGCGTTCTTCAAGGGCTGGGCTCAAGAAAGTACCTCCGCTGCCAACGGGTCCGCCACGGGCTCGAGGGTTTCGCCCCGGCGTAGCGCGATCGTCGCGGTGACCAGCATCTGGACCGCCACGCCGAGCACGACGACGGAGAAGATGCGCTGAAGTGACCCGGCGCCCAACGCCCCTGCCGCCAGCGCCCCGAGGATACCCGCAGGGACGGCTGTCGGCACGATCCATTTCGCCGCCTCCACGTCCAGCGCCCCATGGCGGTAGTGAGTGGCCGCTCCCACCAGCGCCGTGAGGACTATCACCGCGAGCGATGCCCCCTGCGCCTCGTGCTGGCCAGCGCCAAGCAACAACACCGCCCCGGGGACGAAGATGGCGCCCCCTCCCACGCCCAGCGCCCCTGCCGCCAGCCCCCCGGCGAGCCCAATCGAAGCACCTCCTACCAGTTCCGCCACGCCGGACGGATCAAAGATCGGGTTCCCCGCTCCGACGGTCAGCATCCGTATCCCGATGACCAGCAGGAACAGTCCGAACAGCTGCCGAAGCCGCATGGCTGGCAACGACTGCACCAGCCGGGCGCCCGCGTAGGCGCCCACGAGCGAACCGGCGAGCAGGGCTGCGACCAGCCGCCACGCCACGTCTCCTGCGAAGGCGTATGTCGCGGCGCCAGCCATGGCCGCGAAGCCGATGACAAGCAGCGAGGTCCCATGGGCCGCGTGCTGTCGCATCCGGAGTACCCCTGTCATCAGCGGGACCATGATTGCCCCACCGCCGACGCCCGTCAGACCCGCGAAGGCGCCGCCCGCGAGTCCCGTGCCCGCGAATGTGGCGCGGCCCCGTGCTTTCATCCCGCAGGTTCAGCCGCGGGTGAGCGCGGTTGCAGCATCCAGGCAAACAACACCCCGAGGAAGTACAGCACCAGCAGCGGCAGTGCGACCATAGACTGCGTCAGCGGATCCGGGGTGGGGGTGACCAGCGCAGCGATCACGAAGACCAGCACGATCATGTAGCGCCAGAACTTCAGCAGTTGGATGGCCCGCACCAGCCCCAGCCGCGCGATGACCGCGATTACCACCGGCAGCTCGAACGACAGCCCGACCCAGAAAATGATCCGGGTGACGAAGTCGGTGTACTGCCTCAAGCCTTGCTGGTCCACAATGCGCTCGTCGCCGAGCCCCAGCAGGAACTCCAACGATCGCGGCAGGATGACCCAGTAGGCGAACGCCATTCCGAGTAGCAGGAACAGAATTACCGCTCCAAGCGCCGGGAACAGCACCCGCCGCTCTCGCGGGGTCAGCCCGGGCGTCACGAACCGCAGGGCCTGATACACCAGCATCGGCGAGGCGAGGAGCACGCCTCCGTAGAGCCCGACCCGGAAAATGAACGAGATCCGGTCCAGCGGCGAGAAGCTGGTCAGGGTCATGCTCTCGCCCGTTTCGGGGTGCTTCGGTGCAGGCGCCACCAGGAGGTCGAAAATCGCGCTCCAGAAGTAGATGCAGACCAGCACGCCCACGATGACCGCCCCGGCCGACCAGATAACCCGGATCTTCAGCTCCTGGAGGTGTTCGATGAGCGTCATCTCGCCCCACTGGGCGGGTGGCTGCTCCTCTTCCTCCGGTTCGACGTTCTCCGGGATGGCGGTCTCGGCCTGCGTCGTCTGGTGTGCGGTCACGCTCTAGAACACCAGCGGGGGCTTCTCGTCCGCCGCTTCCTTCTCTGGGGTGGCTGCTTCCGCTGCACCGTTCGTCCCGGGCCGCGGCACGTTCACGGTTGTCCCCACCGGCGCAGGCGTTTCAAGCGACTTCACCGCCTCCTCCACCGGCTTCGTGGCGTCGGTCAGTTCGCGGTTCAGCGTGGCTTCTTCCTGGCGCAGTTCGCGCCGGATCTCCTGGAGATCCTTGGATGCCCCGCCAAGGTCTCCCTTGATCGTCGAGTACTGCTCCTCGATGTACTGGTATTCCTCGCTGAACTCGTCTCGAACGGCACGCGCGTAGCGTTGCAGCTGCCGTACCGCCCGCCCGATCTGATACGCGACGAGCGGCAACCGCTGCGGGCCGACCACAACGAATAACAGAACCAGGACGAGCAGGATCTCCTGGTAACCGACCCCGAGGAACTCCAACTATGCCTCCCCCGGGTCGAGGTCGCGCGGGCTGGGCCGCTTCGGCCTAGCTGTCCTCGACGCCGTGGTCCTTCAAGTAATCTACGGCGTCCTGGACCGTTGCGATCTTTTCCGCGTCTTCATCTGAGATCTCGAGACCGCCAGAATCGCCGGAAAACTCTTCCTCCAGCGACATGATGAGCTCGACGAGGTCAAGCGAGTCCGCGTTGAGATCGTCGACGAAGGACGCACTTGGCATCACTTCCTCCTCATCGACCCCGAGTTGGTCCACGACGATGGCGCGGACGCGTTCGAATACTGTCGGCAACGGCTTCTCTCCTGGTGAGTTCGTTTAGCCCTGGCGGCGATTCTTGGGAGCCGGCGCCCGGCTGGACGTGATTTCCTTGCTTACGGTTCCCAGCACTCCGTTGATGAACGCTGGTGAGCTTTCTCCACCATACCGGTGGGCCAGCTCGACAGCGTCGTTGACGACGGCTGCGACCGAGGCGCCAGTATCAGAAAGCAGTTCCCATATTGCAAGCCGCAGGATATTGCGGTCAACGACAGCGAGAGATTCCACCGGGTACTTGGCCGCCGCCGCTCCTATCAGCTCATCGATTTCATCCTTGCGTCTCAGGATTCCCCGCAGCACCCCCTTGCCGAACCCGGCCGGCCCCGCCTCCGCTACCTCAGGATCCTCTTCCACCACGTCGGCGATCCGGCGGTCGTAGACGGTCTCCGGGTCGTGGTCTGACGTCTCCGATTCGTACAGCGCTTCCAGCACCAGGATGCGCGCCCGGCGCAACACGCTGTCGCTCACGCCATCACCATGCCGCCGTCCACGTGGATGCACTGGCCTGTGATGTAGGCGGCCCCCGGACCCGCGAGGAACGCCACCAGTGGAGCCACCTCGTCTGGCATCGCGAAGCGCTGGAGCGGGACCTGTCCCATCACGGCCTCGCGCTGCTCTGCGGTGAGACTGGCGGTGATGTCGGTTTCGATAAACCCCGGCGCGATGCAGTTCACGGTGATGCCGCGGGAGGCCACCTCCCGCGCCACGGCCCGCGTGAAGCCGATGATCCCCGCCTTCGCTGCGGCGTAGTTCGCCTGCCCGGCGTTCCCCATCACCCCAACCACACTCGTGATGCTGATGATCCGGCCCCCCCGCGCGCGCAGCATCGGCCGCATTGCCGCCTTCGTTACAAGGAACGTCCCGCGCAGGTTGGTGTTTTGCACTGCGTCCCAGTCTTCCTCCGACATCCGCATCAGAAGCCCGTCGCGCGTAATCCCCGCGTTGTTCACGAGGATGTCCAGCCCTCCGAGACGCTCGACCGTTGCCTTCACCACCCCGGCGGCCGCCGCGGGGTCGGAGATGTCGGCCTGGACCGCGAACGCCTCCCCACCAGCCGCCGTAATTTGAG
>CAYPAZ010000059.1:0-10217 GCA_964408835.1 uncultured Anaerolineaceae bacterium | reverse complement strand
CGGCAGGATCGAAGCGCGGATGAAGCTGCCGTCGTTCATGGGCGCATGGCCGGCCGGCGACGCAAGCAGTCCGACGATAAGTCCGTACCACGCCCCAACGCCCCACAGTCCGACGGCAGCCATCCCGCCCAGCCAGGCCAGTGCCAGAACCACCAGCGTCATCGCGCGCGGAACAATATCAGACTGAGCGTTCCTGAGGTTTCAAGGCCGCGCGGTTGCTACGCTGGTGGCCCATGCCCCGCAACGCCGGCTCCGTCGTCGATACCCGCGCCCTTACCGTCCTCGACCGCGATGGTCGCTTGCACCCGCTCAACCGCATGGAGCTCGCCGATGGGGTTCTCTACCACGCTCGATTCGTCGATTTCCACCTGTTCGACTACCACGAGCGCTGGTTGTTGCCCGAACACGGCTGGGCCATCAGCCGCCTCCGGTTCTTCGGTGACCCCCACCAGGACTGGTACATCGAGCCCGACCTCATCGCGGTCGAGGACCACCTCTGGACCGTCCGCGATGGCTACCTCGATGTGAATGTCGACGAGGGTCAACGGTACTGGCTTGATGACGCCGATGAACTCGCCGAAGGACTCGGCGCTGGTGACATCACCCTTGTGGAGGCGATGGCCGTCCTTAGCTCGTTCCACTCGCTCCAGCGAGCCCTGCGAGAGTGCAACTACTCAGGCCAGGCCCTGCTCGATCGCTACGCCCCCGACCTCGCTCACTTCTCCATGCCCGCCCGTGAAGCCTGACCGTCCGCGCACTCCCGCACCCAGGCCACGATACGCCGGGCCGACTCCTCCGGCGCGAGCCGCGTCACGTCCATCTCCATCGTGTTCGCGTGCCGCGGGACGTACAGCGGCACCTCGTCCCCCAGCCGCCGCACGGCCACGGGGTCGACGAGCTTCATCCGCGCTCGGCGGTCGGGCATCGTCACCCGCCTCACGAGTTCTTCCGTGTCGCAGTGCATCACCACCGGGACGTACGTGCTCTCCCTGGCGTCCGCAGCCGCGACGATCTCAAGGAACGCTGCCTCCTCGGCCGGGTCCTCAGCCCTGATGTAGTTCGTGAGCACGTACGAGAGGTGCCGCGGAGCCACATGCACCAGCGCGTCCAGTACAGCTGCCCGCACCTGCGCCACTCGCGGCCAGACCCCCGCCGGCAGCGGAGTCACCCCATCCGGGTCGATCAGGTTGAAGATCACGTTCGCGATGCTGTGGTTGTCGACGAAGCGAGCGCCGGTGAGCCGTGCCACCTCCGCCCCCACCGTGTACTTCCCCGCAGCCGGGTTCCCGATGAGGTGGATGATCGTGTTCTCGAGCCTGGGGCCGGCAGCTTCAGCCACCGGCCCATTCTACCGGCCCCGCCCTACATCGACCGAGCGACGCCGATCGCCACCGCTGCGACTACCAGCACCGCTGCCGCGACCCAACCGCCGGTGCGCCCGGACCGCCTGGCTCGCCACGAGGTTGGCCGTTGCCGCGCCTGGCGGCGCCGCTGCCATCGATTGCTCACTCCCTCAGGCTATCACTGCGCCATCGCCGCCATCCGCTTCGCCATCTCCTCCTCGGTGACATCCTCGATGTGCGTCGAGATCGACCACCGGTTCCCCCAGCGATCCAGCACCGTGCCGGTGCGATCCCCGTAGAACTGGTCCTCCACCGGCCGGTCGACAGTCGCCCCCGCATCCACCGCCTTCTGGAACGTCGCGTCTACTTTGTCGACATAAACGTTCAGAAGCGACCTCGTCGGTTCCATTCCCGGCATCACGTCTGAAAGCATCACCACCGAATCCCCGATCGCCACCTCGGCGTGCATCACCGTGCCGTCAGGCCCGGCGATCCTCGCCTGCTCCGTGCCACCGAACACCTTCGTAAGGAACTCAATCAGCTGCGACGCGCCCTCAACGTTCAGGTACGCGGTCACCGTGCTGTACTGGTCTGGCTGTGCCTTCACCATCTCGAACGGACCTCCGTTGCTGTATCCCCGGAGCGTACCACTCCCCCCGGCGCCTCCTCGTTAAGAGCCACTGACCTCCGGCTCCGGGGCTCGCGTTTGACGGCCCCCCACCCCCTCCGTAGATTCCGGAGCGACTGGCCGCGCCGCGGCCCCACCTCACGGAGCAATTAATGGCAACACAGGTCCGCGATGCCGCTATCGTCGGCATCCACGAATACCCGCTGCGCAAAGCCCCCGGGGTCACGCCGCTTCAGATCAAGGCGGAGTCCGCTGCGAAAGCCCTGGCCGATGCCGGACTCTCGTGGTCCGATGTCGATGGCCTCTACGACGCACAGGACGGCGCCGGCATGGCCGGGCTCGGCCTCGCCGAGTACATGGGCTTCAAGCCCAACGTCATCGATACCACAGCCGTCGGCGGCTCTTCCTACGAATTCCACGCCTCCCATGCCAAGCGCGATATCGCGCGGGGCAAGGTCAACGTGGCCCTGCTCTCCTACGGCTCGACCGCAGCCTCGGACATGCGCCGCATCGGAACCGGCGGCGGGATGGGCGGCCCTTCCGCCATCAGCCCTATCGATAACATGCAGGCGCCCTGGGGCATGACCCTCATCGCCAACTACGCCATGGTCGCCCACCGCCACATGCACCAGTACGGCACCACGAGCGAGCAGCTGGCCGAGATCGCCACCGCCACCCGCGCTCACGCCATGCGAAACCCGGAAGCCGTCCAGGCCATGACCGACCTGCTGTTCGAGAACATCCGCGAGACGACCACCGCGGACGTGCTCGAGTCACGCATGGTCGCCGACCCGCTCCATCTCCTCGACTGTTGCATGGTGAGCGACGGCGGCGGCGCGGTAGTGATCGCCTCGGCGGATGTCGCCCGCGGCTGCAAGAAGCCGCCGGTCTGGATCCTCGGCGCCGGCGAAGCCACGAAGTACTCCGAGAACGGCGCCGATATCACGGTCAGCGCGGGCGCCCAGTCCGCGCCGGTCGCCTTCAGCGAGGCCGGTGTGACGCCGGACGAGATCGACATCGCCATGATTTACGATTCGTTCACCATCACGGTACTCACCTGCCTCGAAGACCTCGGCTTCTGCAAGAAGGGCGAAGGCGGCGACTTCGTATCCGAAGGGCGGCTGCGCTGGGACAACCGCCTCAAGCCCACTCTCAACACCGACGGCGGAGGCCTTAGCTCCAATCACCCCGGCATGCGCGGCATCTTCCTGCTGCTCGAAGCCACCCGCCAGCTCCGCGGCGAGTCCACTTCCCAGGTGGAAGGCGCGAAACTCGCGGTCGCCCACGGCAACGGCGGGATGCTCGCTACCAGCCACACCGGTGGCACCATCATCCTCGCGAAGGACTAGCCCAATGGCCGCTGCACGACCCCAACCCCGCTTCCCCGAACCCGATACCCAGCCCTTCTGGGAAGCCACCAAAGAGCACAAGCTCATGTACCAGGTCGACCGGACAAACGGGAAAGTGGTCTTCTTCCCCCGGCGCCACTCCCCCTACAGCGGCTCGAGTGACCTGGAATGGCGCGAGTCGAAGGGCGAAGGCGTCGTCTACTCCTATAGCGTCGTCCGGCTCAATCGCCATCCCGCCTTCGCTGAGATGGGGCCCTACGCGGTCGCTTACGTTGACCTCGACGAGGGGTTTCGCATCCTCACGAACATCACGGGCGTCGCCGACCCCGTGAACGATGTGAAGATCGGTATGCGGGTGAAGGTGAAGTGGGAGGACCAGGAGTCCGGCATCTCCCTCCCCCTCTTCCAGCCGGCCTGACCGGTGGCCCTCCCCTTCGCTCCGGGCCAGACCATCCTCCACCGCATCCCCTTCATCGATGACGCCGGCCGCTTCCCTCCCGCGATCACGGACGTCAAGCCCATGGTCGTGGTCGAGGACACGCCCGAGCTCGTGTCCCTTTACCTCCCTGCCGGCACGCCCACTATCCTTGCCGTCCCGCTACAGCCGGGCCAGCCCCGGCCCTGGCTCCAGGGTGAGTGGAAGCTGGTCCGGAGCTCGTGGGACCGCTGGAACACGCTCTTCCTCATGGTGCCCGGGGACTGGCACGCGATCTGGGTGATGTGGACGCCCGAGTTCGAGTTCCTCGGCTGGTACGTGAACCTTCAGGAGCCGCTGGACAGGACGCGCATCGGGTTCGACAGTCGCGACCTCTGGCTTGACATTGTCGTCGCGCCCGGCTGCTCCTGGCGCTGGAAGGACGAAGACGAGGTCGAGCGCGTGGTGGAGCGCGGTGTGCTACAGCGCGCGACGGCCGACCGCGCTCGCGCGGAGGGCTTGAGCGTCATCCAACGAATCGAGGCGCGTGCCTGGCCGTTCGTGGACGACTGGCTCGATTGGCGCCCCGACCCGGTGTGGCCGGCGCCGACGCTCCCACAGGACGATGTCCTGGTGCTGGATCCATGAACCCGGAGCCCGATGCCTGAAGGACGTTCAGGCGGTGTAGCGGTAGCCCTTGCCGCGGATCGTCTGGATCTGTTCCGCGCTACCGAGGACAGCCTTGAGCTTGCTGCGCAGATTGCTCACATGCGCCCGGACGAGAGTGCTTGCACCAGCCGAATCACTGTACTGCCAGACCTCCATGAGCAGGTCGCGCGGGTGGAGGATCTCGCCCTCGTGTTCGATGAGGTAGGCCAGGAGGTTCGCCTCGATGTTCGTCAGGTGGACTTCGCCCTTGACGCCGCGCAGCGTGTTGGATGCCAGGTCCAGGTCGAGACCGGGGCCGCTCCCCTGGTTCCGTGGGTGGCCGAGCTGTTCTCTCAGCGCCTGGCCGAGTGATTCGTACGGGAACGGCTTCTTGATCACCACGCCTTCGACCAGGAAGTTCGGCCGCCGGGCGCCCTTGTGGAGAAGGTAGACGAGCGTCGGCGGGTCGACCGAGTAGGAGTCCTGGAGCCAGTGGTTGAAGTGGGTGAACGCCGGGCCGTTCTCGCCCCGCGGCAGGCCCTGCACGTCTACCACAAGGCCGTCGGGCACCACGCCATCGAGCGCGTCCATCGCCTCTTCATAGGTGCCCGCCGTTGCGGTGTCGTAGCCACGCTCCCGGAGATACTCCGTGACGGTGGTGCGTGTCCGAGGCTCTCGACTGACAACAAATACGAATGGCATGGCTTCAAGGGATGGAACCGCTAGGCGGCGCGCTTCGGCATCTTCCGGGGGCCATTTACCCTTGTCAAGGACTTTCGAGCCCCCCCCAACATAATCCCGTGAACCTTTTGCACTCCCGGCCCTCTCCGGCCCAAACTGACCTCCGTTGACTACCATCCTTGTCCTGATCGGCCGGCGCGTTGCCGGGAACTGGCGGCTCATGTCCGCACTTGCCCTGGGCTTTGTCATCGCCGTCGGGCTCATGGCTGCCACCGTCATCTACGCCGATGCGCTGGACGACCTCGGGCTCGACTTCGCCCTCGGCCGCGCCGACGAGCGTGAAATCAACCTTGTCGTCGCCTCCGGGCTCCGCCTGGCGCCGGCGGAAGTCACCCACTTCACCGGTATCACGGAGGGTGAGTTTGACCGCACCCTTGGCCGTTACATGCGCGAACGCGTGCGGTACCTGAAGTCCGGCACATTCTTCCCGGCGCCCGGCCCGGGCCTCCCGGTTAACTTCGAGGACTCCGGTCGCCCCCGGGCGTTCCTGCAGTCCCGCAGCGGCATCCTGGACCACGTCACCATAGAGGGCCGGGCGCCCTCCTCCCAGGGCTCCGAGACGGCGATCGAGGCCGCCGTCGGCCGCCCGGCCGCGGAACGCATCGGCATTTCCGTTGGCGACGAGTTCGAGCTTTATCCCTTTTGGGACACCGCCCGCCCTGCGCTTCGCGTCACGGTTGTTGGAATCTACGACCAGCTTGCCCCGACCTCCGACTACTGGACTGCCTCCGAGAACACCTTCGACTACACCATCGCCAGCTGGACCACCTACGCCTTCTTCGTGGACGAGGAGGCACTCGTGGGTGGCGTCGGCGCCGCCTACCTCAACATGCCGGGCGAGTACACCCTCATCGGCCGCGTCGACACCGCCTCGTTCGATGCTCCAGATACGGTGGCTGTGCGGGGCGCCTTCGGGGCTTACGAAGCGTCGGTCCGCCAGCGCCTGGCGAACATCCGCACCACGACCGGCCTCCCGAGCCTGCTGAGCGACTTCGAGGCCCGCCTGTTCTTCTCGCGCATCCCGCTGTTCATCCTGGTCATCCAGATTGTCGGCATCGCGCTGTACTACCTCGTCATGGTTGCCTCGATGCTTGTGGAGCGGCAGTCGGGCGAGATCGCACTGCTCAAGAGCCGTGGCGCCACGACTGGCCAGGTGATGGGCGTCTACCTCATCGAAGGGCTCGGGCTCGGTTTGCTTGCCCTGGTGCTCGGGCCTTTACTGGCCTCCCTCGCTGTCGCCCAGATGGGCCGGACGCCCATCTTTAACGACCTCTCTGGAGGGGCACCACTGGAGGCTGGACTCTCCACCCAGGCCTACACCGTGGCGCTCGGCGGCGTTCTCCTGGCGCTCGCCGCGCTGCTCATCCCGGCCTACCTCGCCACAAGGCGAACCATCGTCCATTACAAACAGTCGTTGGGCCGGAAGGATGTCCAGCCGGTCTTCTTCCGCTACTACTTCGACCTGTTCTTCGTCGCGCTCCTTGGTCTGTTGTTCTTCCAGCTGCGCCAGCAGGGCACCCTCGCCAGCGAAAACCTCTTCGGCGAACTCGAGTCCGACCCCCTCCTGCTCGTCGCCCCGGCCATCTTCCTCGTCACCTCCGGCGTCGTGTTTCTCAGGGTGTTCCCGCTCCTGCTCCATGGCTTCGCGGCGCTCTTCGGGCGGACGAGTTTCACCGCCCCGCTGGTCGCGCTCTGGCACCTCGTCCGGAACCCGACCCACTACGGGCGGTTGGTGTTGCTCCTCATCCTGGCCACCAGCCTCGGCGCGTTTGCTGCGGGGTTCGGGTCCACGCTGAACACGAATTACGGTGACCGCGCGAGCTACGAAGCGGGCGCCGATGTCCGGCTCTCCCAGCTCCGCCCGCCCGGCTCGGGACCATCCCAGCTCTACGGCCCGATGGCGGAGGAGCCCGGAGTGCTCCAGGCCGCAGCCGTCGCCCGAGACGATGTCCGTTACCAGGTCGACACCTTCAACTCCATCAACCTTGATGTCATCGCCTTCGATGAACGCTTCCAGGAAGTCGGGTTCTTCCGCGACGACTTCGCCGATGCCGGCCTGCCTGGGATAGCGGAGCGTCTCGAGTTGGGGTCGTTCACGCCACCCCCGGGTCCGCAACTCCCGGAGGGCCACAACTGGCTCGTGCTCACGATCGCCGCCGATGTGGGGGCGCTCGGCCGCATCGAGTTTCACGCCCAGGTGCGCGATGCCGCCGGCCAGGTGCGCGATGTCGTGCTTGACCTGCCTCGCTCGTTGCCGCTTGACCCGGGCAGCCCAACCGTCGAACTCTTCGGGTTCCTCCCGACTGCCTTCGGCACCCTGGAGCCTCCGCTGGAGGTGACGAGTCTCTCCGTCCGTCGGCCCACTAACCTCGGAGACGACCGCGGCGCCATCACGTTCCTGCGCATCTCGTCTTTCGAATTTGCAGGAGGCCGAGAGGCGATGCAGAGCGAGGTGCCTCCGGCGTTCCCTCTCCCCACGCTGGTTGAAGACTTCGAGGATCCGGCCCGCTGGGAAGTCATCTCCGGGCAGGCCCCCTCCCGCCTGGCGGACACCATCACCCCGGACGGAATCTCCGGTGACCCCAATGGCATTCGCCTCACCTGGTCGGAGCGGCTCTCGCCCTTCTTCCAGCGCGGAATCAGGATAGCTGGCGGGATCGACGTCTTGCCGATTTTCGCGAGCACTAGCTTCCTCGATCGCTCAGGGTTCTCTGTCGGCGATAGCTTCACCGTGTTCGATGGCACCACCTACTACCGCATGGAGATCCGTGGCGAAGTCACCTACTTCCCTACCATCGCTGATCCCGCCGCAACGACCTTCGCCTTGGCCGACCTCCAGGCTTTCCTCTACATAACCAACAGCTCACCGGGCACCCTCGCCGGTATAGGTCCGAGCGAACTCTGGCTGCGGACGTCCAGGGAATTCAACGTGGATAGTGCCGTCGGCGCCCTCCCTGCTGTCCCGAACCAGGTCGTGCTGCAAGACGACGTCTCGGCCGGACGGGAGCAGGACCCGCTCACCACGGCCGGCTGGCAGGGCATCCTGACGATGTCGTTCGGGGCGATCCTGCTGCTCTCCGCCGTCGGCTTCGTTGTCTATTCGTACCTTTCGGCCCAGGGCCGGCGGCTCGAGTTCGCAATCCTCCGGACTCTCGGCTTGACGCGAATGCAGGTCGCGGGAGTGGTGGCGTTCGAACAGGCGATCGTGGTTGGAGTGGGCATGCTTGCGGGTAGCCTCGTGGGGTCCCGGCTCGGCCCCCTGCTCATCAGCTACCTCGGCATCACCGAGAGCGGCGAGGATGTGGTCCCGCCCTACCAGGGCGTGACCGACTACTTCACGCTCCTGGCGACCTACGGGACCCTTGTCGCGGTATTCGCAGCAGCCACCGTGCTGATCATCGCCCTTTACTCCAGGTTGGCGATTCACCGTGTACTTCGGCTGGGAGAGCTTTAGACTGGAGCTCGAATGACGTTCGCTTCCACGGTCGACGCTGGGGACCGCCCGTTTATCCTCTGCCAGGACCTGTTCAAGATTTACAAGATCGCGGACCTCGAAGTCGTCGCGCTTCGGGGGCTCGACCTGCAGGTTCGCCGCGGCGAGATGATCGGCATCGTCGGCGCTTCGGGGTCCGGCAAGTCCACCGTCCTGAATGTCCTGGCCGGGCTCGATACTCCCTCGGCCGGGCGGGCGGAGGTGGACGGTCGCGACCTGCTCTCAATGACCGAGTCCGAGTTGGTCGAATACCGCCGGAAGACGGTCGGGTTCGTGTGGCAGCAGACGGGTCGCAACCTCGTGCCGTACCTCAACGCCCGCGAGAACGTGGAGGTGCCCATGGTCCTCGATGGCGTGACAGGGAAAGCCGCCCGCCAGCGCGCCCTCGAGTTGCTCGATGTCGTCGATCTCGGCCACCGGGCTTCGGCACGCATCGATACGCTCTCCGGCGGGGAGCAACAGCGCGTTAGCATCTGTGTTGCGCTCGCCAACGACCCTCCCCTGCTTCTCGCCGACGAACCGACCGGCGAACTCGACTCCCACACGGCCGAGGATGTCTTCGCCGCCCTCCGCGACCTCAACGCCCGCTACGGGACAACAATCATCGTCGTGACGCACGACCCCGCCATCGCCGCCCGCGTCGACCGCGTCGTCGCCATCCGCGATGGTCGCATAAGCTCCGAGATCCTGCGCACCTCGCGGGTGTCCTCCGGCGGAGTCATCGAGACCCTTCGCGAGGAATTCGCAGTCGTGGACCGATCTGGCCGGCTGCAGCTGCCGCGCGAGGCCGTCGAGGCCACCGGCATTCACGAGCGCGCCCGGGTGGAGGTCGTCGCCGACCACGTGGAAGTCCGCCCCGCCCGGAGGGACCGCCGTGTCGAATGACGTCGTGACGGTCACGAAGGTCTCGCGGACCTTCGAAGTGCCTGGCGGGGAGGTCCATGCCCTCGCGGACATCAACCTCAAAGTTGGCGAGGGGGACTTTTCGGCCCTCATCGGACGCTCCGGCTCAGGCAAAACCACGCTCCTGAACATCATCGCTGGTCTCGACCTGCCCACCGAGGGCAGCGTCACGATCGCCGGCGAAGTCATCACCGGGATGTCGGAGGGCCAGCGCACGCTCTTCCGGCGCCGCCACATCGGGTTCGTGTTCCAGTCCTTCGGCCTCCTGCCCCTACTGTCGGCCGAAGAGAACGTGGAGCTCGCGCTCCGCATCGCCGGCGCCGGCATCCGCGAACGGGGCAAACGCGCTCGCGAGGTTCTCGACCTCGTCGGACTCGGCGGAAGGCGCAGACACCGGCCCTATGAACTCTCCGGCGGTGAGCAGCAGCGAGTCGCCATCGCCCGGGCCATCGCCAATCGGCCACCCCTCATCCTCGCCGACGAGCCTACGGGCGAGCTCGACTCCACCACCGCGCTTCAGATCTTCGAACTGCTCCAGCACATCAGCCGCCACGAAGGCAGCACCATCATCACCACCACCCACGACCAACTCGTCATGGACCACGTCGACCATGTGTTTGAGCTGGCCGACGGCCGTGTCATAGGCTCCGACGAGACCTCGGAGTTGCTGGCGTTCGGTCGTCGCAGGCGAATGAGC
>CAYPAZ010000058.1:0-10319 GCA_964408835.1 uncultured Anaerolineaceae bacterium | reverse complement strand
GTTCCTGCAGTGGCGAAAGGAAGGCGGCGGACCGGAGCGCGAGCTGGTGGCGGCTGTGATCGGCGCGATGTTCGTGAAGGACAAGTCCCCGGCGAACTCGAGCCCTGGGACCGTAGTCGCGGCAAACGGGGCGGTCGACAACTGGCGGAGCTTCGGCCGCCTGCGGCAGATGAGGTAGCGGGATGGCCAGAGTAACGATTGGCGGACGGACGTACGAGGTGGAGATTCGCGGCCAGGCTGTGGTTGTGGATGGGCACGAGTTCGCGATCACGAGGCGCGATGAGACCGGCTACGTCACGGTCACGGCGGGAGGCGTGCCGTACCGCATCCAGCTGCCGCCCGAAGAAGAACGAGAGAGCGGGCTGACGGCGCTGGTGGACTATCGGGAGTTCCAGGTCACGTGGGACGCGCCCGTTGCCGGGGCCGGGGTCGGCCGGGCAGCCCGGGGAGGGACGAAAGCCAGTCCGACCACCTCGCGGGCGGGGGCGAAGGGCGGGGTCCAGGCGCAGATGACGGGCCGGGTGATCGCGGTCCGCGTGAAGGCGGGCGACCACGTCAATGCGGGCGATGTCCTGCTCCTGCTGGAAGCCATGAAGATGGAAAACGAGATCAAGGCACCGGCGGATGGCAGCGTGAAAGAGGTCCTGGTGGCAGAGGGGCAGCGGGTTTCGGAGGGTGAAACGCTCGTGGTGATCGAGTAGCAACTCGATAGACCGGACGTTGCGAAAGTATCGGAACTGGCCCCGGAGGGGTTAACAGGCCCGGGGCCAAGGTATAAGATCCACCAATCTCCCAGCCCCGAGGTATAGCCCGATGGTAATCGCCAAGGCCCCGACCGACGTAGCAGCACGGGTCATGGCCAGCGCGAGCGCGGTGCACACAAACCTGTCGGTACCGGCGCTCTACGAGCACGCAGTCAAGCGGAACGAAGGAAAGCTCCTGCAGGGTGGGAGCTTTGTTGTGTCGACGGGACCGCGGACGGGGCGGAGCCCGGACGACAAGTTCGTTGTGAAATCGGCGGATATCTCGGAGCACGTGTGGTGGGGGCAGCACAACCAGCCGATGAGCCCTGATGTGTTCGAGCGCGTGCGGGAGCGAGTGGTGGAGCACCTCCGAGGCAAGGAGCTATACGTCCAGGACTGCACGGTGTCGCGCGATCCCGACCACGAGCGTTCAGTCCGCGTCGTGACGGAGCAGGCGTATCACAGCATCTTCGCCCGGACCATGTTTATCCCGGACGGGAAGCTGGGAGCTGAAGAGTCCCCGGACCTGACCATTCTGCATGCACCGAAGCTGGAGCTGGACGGCATCGAGGGGCTGAACAGCGAGGCGGTCATCGCGCTGGACTTCGACGAAGGGGTAATCGTCATCGCGGGCACGGCGTACGCGGGAGAGATGAAGAAGTCCATCTTCACGGCCATGAACTATTACCTGCCGCTGGAGGGTGTGCTGTCGCTGCACTCGGCTGCGAACATGGACCCGAAGACGGGGAAGACCGCGCTGTTCTTCGGGCTTTCCGGGACGGGGAAGACGACGCTGAGCACAGACGCGGAGCGCGTGCTGATCGGGGACGACGAGCACGCGTGGACCGAGACGGGGGTCTTTAACATCGAGGGCGGCTGCTACGCCAAGGTCATCCGGCTACGGAAAGACGCCGAACCCGAGATATTCGAACAGACCTCCGAGTTCGGGACGATCCTCGAGAACGTTATCTTCGAAGAGGGGAGCCGGGACCCGGACCTCGACGACGATTCGCTGACAGAGAACACACGCGGGAGCTACCCGCTCACCTCGCTGAAGAACGTGTACCTGGAGGAGGTGGCGCCGCACCCGGCGCACGTCATCCTGCTGACGGCGGATGCGTTCGGGGTAATGCCACCCATCGCGCGGCTGAGCAGCGACCAGGCGCTCTACCATTTCCTGAGCGGCTACACCTGCAAGCTGGCGGGGACGGAGACGGGGATCACGGAACCGCAGGCGACGTTCAGCCCATGCTTCGGGGCGCCATTCATGGCGCTCAACCCGACCGTGTACGCGGAGCTGCTGGACAAGCGCCTTGCGATGACGGGGGCGCAGACGTGGCTGATCAACACCGGCTGGATTCGCGGGCCGTACGGCACGGGGGAGCGGATCGCGATCAAGGAGACGCGGAAGATGGTGCGGGCCATCCTGAACGACGCGTTTTCGGGTACGAGCTTCCGGAAGGACCCGGTGTTCGGGTTCGAGGTGCCGGAGACTTGCCCTGGGGTCGACGATGGATTGCTGCGGCCTCGCGAGATGTGGGAAGACCGCGAAGCGTACGACCGGGCGTATGGTGACCTGGCGGCGAAGTTCCGGGAGAGCTTCGACCAGTTCCGGCAGCTGGTGTCGCCGGCCGTGGCGGAGGCGGGGCCCTAGCGAATCGACCGTGGGAAGCAGCCGGCGGTAGAATCCGGGTACAGGCATTCGGCCCTGAGTTTCTTTCGTGAGGGAGCCACACCTTGGCCCTTGAGTATCTTCGTGAGTGGAAACATGACGCGACGGTCACCGAGATCGCACGGCTGAAGTTCCCTTTCCCGAACGCCGAGTACCCGGACCTGGAGACGGTAGTGAACGAGCCGCATCCGCGGATTTCCGTCGGCACGGACGGCAAGGAGGAGCTGTTCCCGGACATTGTGGTGGTGAAGAAGCCGGGGCAGTGGCTGCGGATCATCGCGGAGGTGGAGACGAAGGAGACAATCACGGACGAGGAGGCGGAGCGGGAGTGGAAGAAGTTCGGGGAGGTGGGGGACCTGTACCTCTACGTGCCGGCGGGGATGGCGAAGAAGACGAAGGACCTGTGCAAGAAGCACAAGGTGCGGGTGAAGGGCATCCGGACGTGGCGGTACCGGCCGGTGTGGGGGCTGGACATCTCGGAGGCCGTGTAGGGCGCGTGGCGGGACCTGAGGAGCCGCTGAAGATCTTCTTCGATGTGGACCACACGCTGGTCTATACGACACAGCATGAGAACGAGCTGCGGCCCGGCACACACGATGCGATGCGGCGGCTGAAGGAGGCGGGGCACAGCGTGTATGTGTGGTCTGCGGGGGGGAAGGAGTATGTGGAGCGGGTGGTGGCGAGGCACAGCCTCGAGGTGTGGGTGGACGGCTGTTTCGACAAGGATCCCCGCGTCGACCCGCGCCCGGACATCATCATCGACGACGATTGGTACCTGGTGGAGAAGTACGGCGGCCACACGGTGAGCCAGTACAAGACCATCAACCCCGAGGACCGCGAGTTCGAGGAGATCGTCGATCGGATCCTGGGGCTGGGTTAGGGGACGAACCGGCCGCCGGTGAAAGTGGTGTCTTCGTCGACGATGCAGAGGCGGTTGTCCCATGGGTCGCGGGCATAGAAGGAGCGCTCGCCCCAGGGATAGGAGGCGATGTCCCGCTCGATGACTGCCCCAGCTTCCCGGGCACGCTGAAGCGAGGCATCCAGGTCGTCGACGGCAAAGTAGAAGTAGTCCGGGATGGGCTGGAATGGGTGGGTGGTCTGCGCTTCAGAATGGCCGACGATGGCGAGGATGATGCCGCAATCGAAGTAGTGGCGGTTCTCTGAGACGCGGTCGCCGGGTTGCCCGAGGAGTGCGGCGTAGAAAGTCACGCCAGCTTCGAAGCGTGGGACGGGGATGATGACCCGGAAGAGCCGCACGGAACTTGACCCCCGGCTGAGCTACGCGAACTCTAGCACCGTGCCGCGCGTGTTGTTCATCGAGCCGTTCTACGCCGGGAGCCACAAGACGTTCGCGGATGGGCTCGTGAGTCACTCCGGGCATGAGATCGAGCTGCTGACGCTGCCGGGCGGGGAGTGGCGACGCCGGATGCGACGCGGGGCGCAGGAGCTGGCAGCGAAGGTGCGTGAGGTGGAGGGGGAGTTCGAGGCGATCATCGCCACGGACATGCTTGATCTGTCCGGGTTTCTCGCGCTGACCCGTCGGCGGTTCGCGAGGACTCCCATCCTCTATTACCTCCACGAAAACCAGTTCACGTATCCCCGCCTCAAGGGTACGAAGCTCAACTCGTGGTTCGGGCAGATGAATTACCTTTCCGCGGTCGTAGCGGACCGCATCGCGTTCAATTCTGAGTTCCACCGGGCTGACTTCCTGGCGGCACTGCGAACGCTGGCAGGCATGCCGAACAACTGGCTGCTTGAGGAGGCGATCGGGGACCTCGAGGCGAAGTCGTCCGTATTGCCGGTTGGGCTGGAGCTGTCCCGGTTGGACGCCAGTCAGCGGCCGAGGGACGGCGGGCCTCCCATCGTGCTCTGGAACCACCGATGGGAGTTCGACAAGGAGCCGGCGCTGTTCGCGCGAGTCGTGGGGCAGCTCGCGGAGGAGGGCGTTGACTTGCGGGTCGCGGTGGCCGGTGAGCCGGGCGAGAACCCGGCGCCGGAGCTGGCCGAGATGGAGGCGCGGTTGGGCCCACGGGTCATCCAGTCGGGTTACGTGGAGTCGCGTGAGGCGTACGCGGAACTGCTCTGGCGGTCGAGCATCGCGGTGAGCACCTCGCGCCAGGAGTTCTTTGGCATCGCCACTGTGGAGGCGATGTACTGCGGATGCCTGCCGATCGTGCCGGCACGGCTGAACTACCCGGCGCTTATCCCGCGCGAGCTGCACCCTGACTGCCTCTGGGAGACCGAGGCCGAGCTGAAAGCCCTGCTCAGATCGGCGGTCGAGCGGCGAGCAACCGGAGGGGCCAGGGTGAGAAATGCAGCATCCGAGTTCGATTGGCGGCATGTGGCGCCAGCATGGGATGCAGCGATCGCGGGCCTGGTGCGCGGGGCCTGACTTCGCGTCCCATGCCGGGTTGGGTCAAGATGTAGGGCATGGAAAGGACCGGCGCGCCCCGCGGGCTGACCACCAGGGCCACCGATTTCGCCCGTTCGGGCTGGAAGAGGGTGAAGAGCTGGGGGCATCATGCCGCCGGCGTCTGGCACGCATCCCCGGTGGTGGTGAAGCGGCCAGTCGAGGTCACCGTCCGCACGTTTCGGCTCTACGGCCAGGACAACGGATCGATGTACGCCGCGGCGATAGCCTACTACGCACTGTTTTCGTTGGTGCCGCTGGCGCTCATCACGATCTCGATCTTCGGGTTCGTGACGAGCCCGGACCGGATGGTGGACTGGGTGTTCGAGCAGTTTCCGCTCGAGGAGACGCAGGACGTGCGCGACGATGTCCACAGCATCCTGAGCTTCTCCCGGACCCTTGGCGGCGCCGGGCTTGGAATCGGTGTGGTCACGCTACTTTGGTCGGCGAGCGGGCTCTTTGGAGCCGTCCGCCGTGGACTGAATGTGACCCAGAACGTCTCGAACCGCCCGTTCTGGCACGCCAAGCTCGTGGACTTCTCCATGGTGTTGGCCACGGGGCTGCTGGTTACCACTTCCCTGGCGCTCACGACGATTACCCGGGTAACCATCGAGCGGGCAGGGGATCTGGGGTTCGTCGAAATCGGCGTGCCACTCGCCTTGAAGGTGTCGCTTTACCTCGGCTCAGGCGTTTTCTCGCTGGTGCTCTTCACTTTCCTCTACCGCTTTGTGCCGTCGGAGCGTCCATCGTGGAAGCAGGCTGCGGCGGGAGGGTTGGTGGCGGCAGTGCTGTTCGAACTGCTGAAGAACCTGGGTGCCTTCCTTGTGGAGAACGCCGCCTTCTCACAGAACGCGTCCATCTACTCCGGGGTGAGCCTGGTATTCGGCTTCCTGTTCTGGGTTTATCTCAGCGCATCCATCCTGCTCATCGGCTCGGAGTTCATCCGCGCGATCTGGGGGAAGGCGCCCGACGCCGTGGAGGCACAGTTCCCGCCTGTGACGTAAGACGGCGTTCACTCCCCAATGCGGACCACGGAGCACAATGGCGAGCATGGATGGCCCCTTGATCCTGGTTGTGGACGACGAGCCGATGGTCGTCGAGGTGGTGGACCGTTACCTTCGCCGCGAGGGTTACTCGGTGGTCACCGCGGCGGACGGCGCTGCCGCGCTCGCTGCCTATCGAGAGAAACGCCCGCACCTGGTGGTCCTGGATCTGATGCTCCCGGGTGTGGACGGGATCGAGGTTTGCCGGCAGATCCGCGAGTCCAGTCAGACGCCGGTAATCATGGTAACTGCCCGAGGCGAGGAGACGGACCGAATCGCGGGGCTCGAGATCGGGGCGGACGACTACCTGGCGAAGCCGTTCAGTCCGCGGGAGTTGGTGGCGAGGGTGCGCGCCGTGCTGCGCCGCAGCTACGACGGTGACGTGACCTCTCAGCGGGAGCCCGTCAGCGTGGGGAGCCTCATCATCGACCCCCGGTCGCGGCTGGTGGAGCGGTGCGCCGAGCGGGTGGAGCTGACGGCGCGCGAGTTCGACCTGCTCTGGTTCTTCGCAACTCACCCGGGCGAGGTGTTCACCCGCGAGCAGCTGCTGAAGCGAGTCTGGGAGTACGACTGGCTGGGAGACACCAGCACTGTAACGGTGCACGTGCGGCGGCTGCGCACGAAGGTGGAGGACGCGCCCGAAGAGCCACGCCATATCAAGACCGTCTGGGGAGTGGGGTACCGATGGGAGCCTTAGGGATCGGGATGAGGGGCTGGGGGCGTTTGGGGCTCTACACCGCGGCGATGGCCGGGATCGCCGTTGCTTCGACAGCCGCATTCGTGGGGGGCACGCGGGAGGAGGCCGCTATCCTGGGCGGTGTGCTTCTCGCGACAGGGCTCGCAGGTGTGGCCGCTGCGACAGCCGCGGACGCATCCTCGCGATCATGGCGGTTGGGGACGCGCGTGACCGTGGTGACGGGGGTCGCCATGGTGATCGTCGTCCTGAACGTGCTCGTCGCATCCTGGCTCATGTTCCTTTCGGGCCACGACCTCTCGTTGCTGGTGATACTGCTGCTCTATGCGCTGGCGGTCACTGCTGGACCGGCGCTGCTGATGGGAGCGGGACTTGGCAGGCGGCTTGGGACCATCGAAGAGGCAGCCGCGCGCTTCGGGGCCGGGGACCTGTCCGCGCGAATGGCTGGTGCGGGCGAGCAGGATGAGCTTGGGCGCGTTGAGGCTGCCTTCAACGAGATGGCCGACCGGCTTGAGGACTCGGACCGGAAGCGGCGCGAGGTGGAAGACGCCCGGCGGGAGCTGTTCGTTGCCGTCTCGCACGACCTTCGGACGCCCCTGGCATCAATCCGGGCGATGGTCGAGGCGCTCAGCGACGGCGTGGTCGCGGACGATTCAACCCGGGCGCGGTACCTGGAGTCGATTTCGAATCAGGTGCGGCGCCTCTCGCTGCTGATCGACGACGTGTTCGAACTTGCGAAGCTGGATTCCGGGGAGCTCCGGCTCCAGATGGAACGCGTTCGCCTGGAACAGGTGGTGCAGGAGACGGTAGACGCACTTCGCCCGCAAGCTGACCAGGCGGGCGTGCGGCTGACGTTCGAGGGACCGCCGCAGGGGCCGCCGATCCTGGCTGACCCCGAGCGACTTACCCGGGTGCTTTATAACCTCGTCCAGAACGCGCTCCGGCACACCCCTGCCGATGGCGCGGTCACTCTGACGACATCGGTCGCTGGACCCAGGGTCCGGGTGGCGGTATGCGATACCGGTGAGGGCATCGACGCCGAGGACCTGCCGCATGTGTTCGAGCGGTTCTACCGCGGAGAGCGGTCGAGGTCACGGGAGACGGGAGGAAGTGGCCTGGGGCTGGCTATCGCGAGGGGGATTGTCGAGGCTCACGGTGGCCGCATCTGGGCCGAGAGCCCCCCTCAAAGCGGGGCTGTTGTGACGTTTGAGTTGCCGGTGCCAGGAGTCCGAGGGTCAGGCTGAAGCGCGAGCAGGCTCCGGCCGGAAGCACTCGTCGAAGTTGTTGAACAGGCGCCTGAGGACGGGGAGGTGCTCTTCGCTCACCCACCAGGACTGGCGGGAGTGGTCGTAGGACCAATCGTGGTGTGGGAGGCGGCGGAGGGCGGTCGCAACGGGCGTATCGATGGAGCCGGCAGGGCAGGCGAAACTGAACCAGAACCCATAGCGCCCGGCGCGGTACGGATCGTTGTGCGGTGGTGTCTCCTCGACTGCGAGAACGTGGCCCTTCATGGTTGTGTCCCTCCTCCTACCTCCATAGTCGGCAGGAGAAGCCCAGTATTCCATAGGCCAGGGCTAGAAAACAGAGCCTCGGGATAGGTTTGGTCTATGTGGCCAGGCAGCGGGCGGGTCGGCGCGCGCAATCCGGGGTATAGAAGGACTTTTTCAACAAAATGGTCTAAAAACGTTGAGAATGGGGCCGGACAGGTTTAGACTGGGGTTATGCAAGGCACTCGCGAGCGCATCCTCGAGTACATCATCCACCAGCGGGAATCGCGGGTGGAGGACCTCGCGGGGGCGCTGGGCATCACAACCGCCGCAGTTCGGCGCCACCTCGATCACCTTCGGGCGGACGGGCTCATCGAAGCGCGGTCAGTTCGGCAGGCGACGGGACGGCCGTACTACGCGTACCACCCGACGGACGCGGGCCTGGGGAAGATACCAGAGGCGTATGCCGAACTCATGGCGAGGATGCTGACCAGCGTCTCGGAGCGGGAAGAGGTCGCGGAGGCGGTTTCTGGCCGGATGGCCGAGACGGTAGCCTCCCGGCACCGCGACGAGATCCACGCCCAGCGGGGCGAGGCGGTGATCGTGCAGGTCACCGAGAGCCTGAAGCAAGAAGGCATTCTCGACTCCTGGCGACGAGAGGCCGATGGCTTCCACCTGGTGAACGGGACATGTCCGTACCGGATGGCCGCCGAGGTCTCAAGCCTGCCCTGCGAATCGGACCGCAAGGCAATCGAGTTGTTGGTTGGCGAGCACGTCGAGCAGACGCACCGCATCGTCGATGGCTCACCGGTGTGCGAGTACCTCGTCCGACTTGAAGCGAACGAAGCGGCGCCCGCGGGCGCCACATCATGACTGGAGCAGACATGGCGAACGACGTTTTGCTGGAGATCAAGGATCTCCAAGTGAGAATCGGGGATAAGCCCATCTTGAAGGGGCTATCGCTGAGCATCCGCGCCGGAGAGATCCACGCGATCATGGGGCCGAACGGGTCAGGCAAGAGCACGCTCGCGAACGCGCTCATGGGGAGCCCGAGCTACACGGTGACCGGCGGCGACGTCCTGTTCCGCGGGGAGTCAATCCTCGGCAAGCGGCCGGATGAACGGGCGCGCCTCGGGATGTTCCTGGCGTTCCAGTACCCGGTGGCCATCCCGGGCGTAACGATGGTCAACTTCCTGCGCCAGGCGGTGAACGCGAAGCGGGGCGAGGACCTGCCGGTCCGTGAGTTCCGCGAGATGCTGTTCGCGAAGATGGACATCCTGAAGATGGACCAGGACTTCGCGCGGCGGTACGTGAACGACGGGTTCAGCGGCGGTGAGAAGAAGCGCGCCGAGATGCTGCAGCTGGCCATGCTTGAGCCGGCGATGGCGGTGCTCGACGAGACAGACTCCGGGCTCGATATCGACGCTCTGCGGACGGTAGCGGAAGGCGTCAACGCTCTGATGAACCCCGAGATGGGGTTGCTGCTGATTACTCACTACCAGCGGCTGCTCAACTACATCACGCCCCAGTTCGTGCACGTGCTGATCGACGGCACGATCGTTCGCTCCGGCGGACCCGAACTGGCGCTCGAACTTGAAGAGCGTGGCTACGACGGCGTCGAAGCTGCGCTCGCGACGGCGTAAGGGAGGCCAACCATGACCACAGCGCCAGAACTCGTCCGGGAGGACGGATACAAGTGGGGCTTCTTCGATGAGGAAGAGGCTCTGTTCAAGGCGAACAAGGGCCTTACGCCAGAGATCGTCGCGACTATTTCGGAGCTCAAGGATGAGCCCCAGTGGATGCGCGACCTGCGGCTACGCGCGTTGGCGCTGTTCCGCGAGAAGCCGAACCCGCCGTGGGCGACCAAGCAACTGGACGACATCGACTTCGAGAACATCCACTACTTCGTCCGGGCGACCGATCGCGACGAGCGGTCGTGGGACGACGTGCCGGAGTACATCCGGCGGACGTTCGACCGGCTGGGTATCCCGGAGGCGGAGAAGAAGTATCTCGCCGGAGTGGGCGCGCAGTACGACTCGGAGGTTGTGTATCACAACATCCGCGAAGACCTGGAGAAGCTCGGGGTTCTCTTCCTGGGCATGGACCAGGCACTGCGTGAGCACGAGGACATCGTTCGTGAGTACTTCGGGACGGTGGTGCCGCCGGGGGACAACAAGTACGCCGCTCTGAACAGCGCGGTGTGGTCGGGTGGTTCGTTCATCTACGTGCCGAAGGGTGTGAAGGTGGACATCCCGCTGCAGGCGTACTTC
>CAYPAZ010000057.1:0-10380 GCA_964408835.1 uncultured Anaerolineaceae bacterium | reverse complement strand
TGACCTCACCGAGGTAGTCCCGGAAGAGCTGCCGGGTGATGGCGAGCGGGTCGACCTCGTGGTCCTTGCACCAGCGGAGGAAGTGCCCGATATCGGAGCGGTAGTTGCGGATGGTGTAGCGCGAGCGGCCGCCGACGGCCTCGAGTTCGCGGAGGTAGGCGTCGAGGAAGGCGGGGGCAGTCTTGTGGGCGGGGATGGTCGCCATAACCGGGATCGTAATGTGAACGCGGGTTCCGGTCGCGGGGTGGGCTAGTCCTCGTCTCCCCGCTGTTGGCGGAGGAACTCTTCGATATCGAGGACGACCTCTTCGGCGCGGGGGAGTTCGGACTCGGTTGGGTCTTCGCTGAGGCCGGAGTCGTAGCCTTCTTCGAGGCGGGAAACGTAGGAGGAGATCTCGTCGTTGGCGGCGACGGCGGCATCTACCTCGGAGCGCCAGCGGACGCTCGAGCTTTCGAGTTCGGAGAGGTCAAGATCGAGACCGAGCATGGGCTGGAGACGCTGGATGATGGCAAGCATGGCGGGCGGATTCTGGTCGGTGGTGAGGTAGTGTGGGGTGTTCGCCCACAAGCTTGCAGCGGGGATGCCGGCCCCGCGGGTGAGTGTCTGTAGGACGCCGACGATGCCAGTGGGGCCTTCGTAGCGGGAAGTGGAGAGGCCGAGGCGTTCGTTGAGGGAGGGGTCCGCGGCGGTGCCGGTGACGCGGACGTCGCGGGTGTGGGGAATATCGGCGAGGAGGGCGCCGAGGGAGATGGCCATGGAGACGTTGAGACCGGTGAGGGTATCGAGCAGAGCCTGGGCGAACGTGCGCCAGCGGAGGCTGGGCTCGGTGCCAATGAGTAACAGGAGATCGTGTTCCGTGCCGGTCCGGGCGTAGTAGAGATCGTTTGGGGGCCAATCGAGTTCGCGGGCGCCGCCGAGGGTCATGCGGACGCTGGGGCGAGCGGCGGTGAAGTCGAAGAACGGCTCCGGGTCGACGGAGGCGAATTTGCGGGCGGCGAGGCGGCGGGCGAGGAAGCGAGCGGAGCCGGTGGCGGCGTTGGCGGCATCGTTCCAGCCCGCGAAGGCGATGACGGCTACCGGGTCGCGGAGCTCCGGGCGGGTGTCGAAGAGGATGGGATCCACGAGGACAGCTTACGAGATCGGGGAGCAGGCATCAGGTGGAGGTGGAAAGGAGACGCGAGGGTTGACACGAACGGCTAGAATCCCGGCATCTGATATGAGCGACGGGACCGAGACTAACCCACGTGGCCGGCGGGCGGGGACGCTGGGCTTTCGACTGGACGCAGCGAGGCGCCGCTTCTTCGTGGGCCGGGAGGCTGAGAAGGCGCTGTTCGCGGAGGCGTTGGCCGCTGAGGAGCCACCGTTCGCGCTGCTCCATTTCCACGGGCCCGGCGGCGTTGGGAAGAGCGCTCTCCTTGGGGAGCTAGCGGCACTATGCGAGGAGGCGGGAGCGAGCGCGGTACTTGTCGACGGGCGGGACGTGGAACCATCGCCGGAGGGGTTCCTCCGGGCTGTTGGGATGGCGCTGGGGGCGGAGCCGGGGGAGGAGGTGACTGAGCGGCTGAGGACCGGGCCGGGGAGGCCGGTGCTCCTGCTGGACACTTACGAGGCGATGTACGGCCTGGACGGCTGGTTACGGGAGAGGTTCGCACCGACATTGCCCGAGGATGCGCTGATCGTGACCGCGGGGAGGAAGCCACTGGCGCAAGGATGGCGGACGGAGCCGGGTTGGGCGGGGATGGCGCGGGCGGTGCCGCTCGGTAACCTGGGGGCTGACGAAAGTCTCCAGTTCCTCACGAAGCGGGGGACGGAAGGGGAGGTGGCGAGCGACGTCATCGAGTTCACGCGCGGGCACCCACTGGCACTTTCGCTGTTGGCCGATGTGCTGGACTCGGGCGGTTGGGAGAGGAACGCGGGGGCGAAAGCGCCGGCGGAGGTGCTGAAGGTACTGCTGGAGCAGTTCGTCGAACAGGTACCGAGCGAGAAGCACCGGACGGCACTCGAGGTGACGGCACACATGCGATACGCGACGGAGGGAGCGCTGGCGGATGTGCTAGGGGAGGAGTGCAGCGAGGTATTCGCGTGGTTGCGGGAGTTGTCGTTCGTGGAGACAGGGCCGAGGGGGCTGTTCCCACACGACCTGGCTCGGGAGGTCCTGGACCGGGACCTGGCGTGGCGGAACCCGGAGCGATACGCCCGGCTGCACCTGCAAGTGCGAGAGAACATCCTGCGGCGGCTTGATTCGACGGCGGGCGTGGACATGCTGCAGGCGTGCTACGACATGATCTACCTCCACCGGAACAGCCCGGTGATGGCACCGTTCTTCGCGTGGGACGAGCTGGATGCCGTTTACGGGGAGGCGGCGCGAACGAGCGACCACGAGGCGATCCTGGAGCTGGTGGAGCAGTACGAGGGCAGGGATTCGGCGAAGGTGGCGGAGCGATGGCTGCGGGAACAGCCGGAAGGGTTCCTGGTGTTACGGCGTGCGGGCACGGACATGGTGGGAGTGATGTCCCTTGCTAGGCTGACCGCGGGGGACCGCTCGGCTGCGGAGTGGGACCCGGGAGCGCGGGCCCTCTGGGACTACATCGACAGGTTCGGGCCTATGCGCGGGGACGAGGTTGCCTCGGTGCTTCGGTTCGTGGTCATCCGTGACGCGTACCACCTGGCTTCGCCGGGGATGAACATCGTGCAGGCGCGGGTACTGCTGGATTGGGTGACGTTGCCGAACCTCGCGTGGGCGTTCCTTGTGATGACGACGGCCGAGTTCTGGGAGCCACAGATGACGTACCTCGACTTCCACCGCGCGCCGGAGGCTGACTTCAGTTGCGGTGGGCTGGAGCTGGCGGCGTTCGGCCATGACTGGCGCGCGCGTCCCCGAGACGAGTGGCTTGAGGTAATGGCGGCGCGAGAGCTGGCGACCGCCGCCGAGATACAGGGCCTGCGGGCGGAGCATCCCGCGCCCGTGCGACGGATGGAGAAGGCGGAGTTCCGAGATGCAATCCGGGAGGCATTGCGGGAGTACGCGAGGACGATGGAACTAGAACGAAACTCCCTTGTGGGGGCCGCGATTGCCGGGAGTCGCGGGGTGGAAGGGCTGCGGGAGGCACTGCGAGAAGCGGCCGACGAGTTGGCGGCCCACCCGCGGGACGAGAAAGTACACCGAGTCCTGGTTCGGACGTATTTCGAGCCCGCTGCGACCCAGGAGGCGGCAGCGGAGGAGCTGGATCTGCCGTTCAGCACCTACCGGCGGTATCTCGCGGCCGGGGTGGAGCGGCTGACCGAGCGGCTGTGGGACCGAGAGCAGGGCGCGGGGGCCTAGCGACCGATCTGGTCAAAAGCCGAGCAGATATTGGGCAGGGATTGGTCTGGTAGCCGCGGTTGCCTGCTCTCATCTTGCTTTTCATCACTGAGGAGGTAATGGTGATGAAACGAGCAGGCGAACACGCACTGGTCCTGGGAGGGAGCATGGCGGGGCTGGCAACGGCCCGGGTGCTGAGCGACTTCTACGACCGGGTCACGATCATCGAGCGGGATGTGCTGCCGGACGGTGCAGAGCATCGCCGGGGTGTCCCGCAGGCGCAGCACGCGCACGGTCTGTTGGCACGAGGCAGGGAGATCCTCGAGGAACTGTTCCCGGGGTACACGAGGGAGGTGGTGGAAGCGGGGGGAGCGTCGGGAGACCTGGGGGAGAGGCTGCTGTGGTGGAACGCGCGGGGGTACTTCGCGCAGAAGCCGGTGGGGCTGCAGGGCCTTGGCGCCAGCCGGGTCCTTCTCGAGTCTGTCGTTCGGCGACGCGTAAGGGCCCTGCCAAATGTCACTGTGCGCGACGGCGTGGCGGTGAGCGGGCTTGTGGCGAACGAGGGCCGGACGCGAGTAACGGGCGTGGAGATCGATGGAGGCGAGGTGGCGGCGGACCTTGTGGTCGACGCGACGGGGCGCGGGTCGCGGAGCCCGGCGTGGCTCGAGGGACTGGGATACCAGGCGCCTTCCGAGGACGAGGTGCGGGTGGGAATCTGCTACGCGTCGCGGTTCTACCGGCGGAAGCCCGACCACCTCGGCGGCGCCACGGGTGCGCTTGTTGCAGCGGACGAAGAGAGCGCGCGCGGCGGGGTGTTGATCGCACAAGAGGACGACCGGTGGGTGGTGACGCTGTTCGGGTATGACGGCGACCAGCCTCCGACTGACGAGGCCGGCTACCTGGAGTTTGCGAAAAGTCTGCCGACGACGGACATCTATGAAACGCTGAGAGCCACGGAGCCGTTGACGGACCTGGTGGGGACGAAGTATCCGGCCAGCCGCCGAAAGCGCTATGAGAAGCTAAGCCGCTTCCCGGAGGGATACCTGGTGATTGGCGACGCGGTGTGCAGCTTCAACCCGATCTACGGGCAGGGGATGACCGTCGCGCTGAGTGAGGCACTCCTTCTCCGTGAGTGCCTGGAGCAGGGTGGTGAGGCGAGGCTTGCCCGGCGATTCTTCAAGGGAGCGAGCAAGTTCGTGGACATCCCGTGGAGCCTCGCGGCCAGCACTGACCTGCGGTTCGAGTCAGTCGCCGGACGGCGGAGCGCCGGAGTGAAGTTCGTGAACTGGTACATCTCAAGGCTTCACCGGGCTGCTCACCGGGACGCTCAGCTGGCGAACACGTTCATCCGGGTTGCGAACCTGAAGGCGCCGAAGACCGCAGTGCTGAGCCCCACCGCGGTGTTCCGGGTGGTGCGGGGAAACCTGGGGAAGGGCAGCCGGGCGGAGGCTACGCCGGTCCGGAGCCAGGCCGAGACGGCATGAGAGCCGGGTGACCGCCGCCTCGCCTCCGGGTGGCGGTCACTCCATTAGGCGGAGGGCGGAGGGGATGTTGGTGCGGCGGAGGCGGCGCCAGCCGAAGAGCGGAGTCATGCCGATCGAGACGACGCCGAGGAGGATGACGGTGGCCGCGCTCGTGGGGCTGAGGACGGTGTTCAACCCGAGATCGGGCATGACCTGAGGGGCCAGGACATCGATGAAATAGCTGGCGAGGAAGTAGCCGCCGATGAGACCGAGGAAAGTGGCCAGTACCCCGAGAGCGAGGCCTTCGACCACGGCCATCCGGATGATGATGTGCGGGGGGATGCCGTAGGCGAGCATGGTCGCGTTTTCGCGGGACCGCTCATCGAGGTTGATGGAGGCGGTGTTGACCGCGATGAGGGCAGCAAGCACGAACAGCCCGCCGATGATGACCTGGAACACTCCGCTGAACTCCTTGATGCGCTCGCGCAGAAGGCGAGGGGCGGCGGAGACTTCCTGGACGGAGACGATGCCGGGAAGGTCGAACAGCTCGTCGCGGGCGGAGGAGAGGCCGCCGTCGCCCGGGAGAGCGGTCACGCGGTTGATGGCGCCATCGAGTCCCACAAGGCCTGCCTGGGAGAGGTCCATGTAGGCGTAGATACGGATGGGGTGCGGGTGGGTCGCGGCAACGGTCAGTTCAGTTTCGACGAGCGCGAAAGTCCCATCCGCGGCCCGGACTGGGTGGCGGACCGTGATGGTCTCGCCGACAGACACGCCGAGGTCGCGGGCCGCGGTCGTGGCAATCACGATGCCCGGACCTGAGGGGAGAGAGCCTCGCTCGGGAGTGGGGCGCCAGAGCGGGCTGGACATGTCGACGAACTCGAGCAGGCCATCGATGCGCTCCCCGCCGGCGAGGAACGAGGCGCCAAGGCGCAGACGCGGCTCGGCGGCTTCGAGCGCCCCGGAGGCGAAGACGGCGGCGGCTTCCGGACTCTCGATCGTGTAGAAGCGGTCGAGGTCGATATCGAGGCGCGCGGGGTAGTCGCCAGAGGTCTCAGCTTCGACGCGGTCGAGCGCATCGAAGAATGAGTCGAGGTAGCCAAGGAGCGCAACCAGGACGGAGATGATCGCCGCGATGCCTAGGCCAGTTAGCAGGGCGCGCCGGGGGGCGCGGACAAGGTTGCGGAGGGGCATCCGGAAGAAGGTATCCCCCGGGACGGGGATGCGGCCGGCGAGGCGCGCCATGCCCGGGGGGCGGACGGCAACGTGGCCGGTGCGGATGGCACGAATGGGCGGGACGCGCACGGCTCTCCAGACGGGGTAGGCGATGGCAAGCATCGGGGCGAGGAAGCCGCCGATGGCAACGAGGGCGAAGATATCGAACTGGAACGGCGTCTCGAGCACAGGCATCACCAGGAAGCCGCGCAGCACGGCGCCCATCCCCCATCCCACGAGCAGCCCGACGCCGATACCGAACGCCACGCCGAGCAAGGCTATCTGTACGCCGACGAGGAGCGGGCGCATGGCAATCTGGAGGGGTGAGACGCCCAGGGCCATGGCGATTCCGAACTCACGGCGCTGCGCCTCGACCATGCGGCTGGTGATGTTGAAGGCGGCGAACACAGCTCCCGCGAGGATTGCCATCGCGAACACGGTGTAGACCTGCTGGTCTCCTTTGGCGTCTTCGGTGAGGAGGCGGTAGGCATCCTCTTCATCGCCTCGGACGACGGTGGCGCCGAAGGCGGCGACGCGGTCGCGGACCAACTGTTCGGCGGCGGTCACATCGACGCCGGGCTGGAGCCGGACGACGAGATCGTTGATCTGTCCTTCGAGACCGGCGATGGCCTGAGCGGTGGCCAGCGACGTGAAGACGACGCCGAAGTTCGCCTCGGCGAGGAAGCCCGCTTCGTCCGTGACAACCATGAAGTACTCGGGCGAGACGGCCTGCCCGACGAAGGTGAGTTCGTGTCCCCCCGCAAGCCGCAAGGTGCCAGCTTCACCGAGCCCGTAATGCTTCCCGAAGTTCCGTTCGAAGAGCGCGGTAGCGGCCCCTTCGTCGTCGGGGCCAAGCAGGCGGCCGCGTTCGAGGTGGAGGCGATCGACGGAGGGCTCGCTGTGAGAGAAGTCGTAGGCGACGAGGCGGCCGGGGACGACGACGAGCTCGTCGCCGGCGGTGACTTCGACCTGAGTGGGGAGGACGAGACGTTCTTCGAGTGCTTCGAGCGGCAAGCCAGCAACACCCTCGAGTGCGGAAGCAAGCGCACCCTGTGGGAGGAAGTGCCCGGCTCCGAGGCTGACGCGGAGGTCGTGGTAGAGGGTGATGGCGAAGCTATCTTCATTGGATTGGGTGCGCCACCGGGAGACGCTCGAAAGGCCCGCGAACAGGCCCGTGCCGAGGGCGATCACGAGTGCCGTGATGATGAGCTGAACCCACCGTCTCTTGAGGTCTCGCCAGGACCAGCGCAGCCAGAGTGTGGTCCCGCCCTGCATGGTTACCAGTGGAGGGAATCGATGGAGGCGCGGCCGCCTGCTGGTGGGCCATCGCTCACGACATGGCCGCCGGAGAGTTCGATGACGCGGTCGGCGATGCGAGCGATCTCGCGGTTGTGGGTTACTACGAGAACGGCACGCCCTTCCCGTGCCTGAGCCTCGAGGGCCTGGAGGATCTGAACGCCGGTCTGGAAGTCCAATTCGCCTGTTGGCTCGTCGGCGAGGAGGACAGGGTTGCCAGTGGCGAGGGCGCGGGCTATGGCGACGCGCTGTTGTTCGCCACCAGAGAGCTCGTGGGGGAAGTGCTCGGCGCGGTCGGCAAGGCCCACTTCTTCCAGGACGGCGGTAGCGTGAGAGCGGGGAAACCGCCGGGAGACATCGATGCCGAATTCGACGTTCTCGCGGGCAGTGAGCCCGGGGAAGAGGTTGAAGCTCTGGAAGATGAAGCTAACGGCGGTCCGGCGGAAGGCAAAGAGGTCGCCCCGGCTGGCGGCGGTGATGTCCCTCCCGCCGACGACTACGGAGCCTGTGGTGGCGGTATCGAGGGCGCCGATGACGTTGAGGAGCGTGGTCTTGCCGCAGCCCGAGGGACCAAGCACGACGACGAACTCGCGTTCCGCCACGGAGAGCGTGACATCGGCGAGGGCAGTCACGCGGGAGGGACCGGTTTCGTAGACCCTTGAGACCCCGGACAGCTGGATAGCGGGCCGGGTTTCCGATGGCGAGGGGGAGCTGGTCACCGCAGGACCCGACCCGGAGAGGCTGGCGCGGAGTGCATGGGCACAGCTTAGGGGCTCGGGAAGGCGCCCGCGAGATGGGCGTGCCGTCTCTATGCAATCTCCAGAGAATCACCAAGCTTCGCGGTTGAGCGGCTTCTACGGTGGATTCACTGGACTCGCGACGGGGCTACCCGGCGCATACCCAAGTCCACTGGAGAACGACCGTGGAACGAGCACGCTATGACGCGATCATCGTAGGTGGAGGGCTGGCAGGGTCATCAGTGGGGACACTACTGGCGCGGACCGGCGCGAAGGTATTGATCCTGGAGCGCGAAAAGGCGTTCCGAGACCGGGTGCGCGGCGAATGGCTGGCGCCCTGGGGAGTCGCGGCCGCCAAGCAAATGGGGGTCTGGGAGGCGTTCGAGGCGGCGGGTGCGCACAAGCTGCCCCAGTTGGTGGGACGCTCCGGGAAGCCTCGCCATGCAGTGACCCCGGAGGGCGACTTCGCCCACACATTCGGCCACCCGGCGGCGCAGGAATCGCTCTTGCGGCTTGCGGAAGCGTCAGGAGTGGAGGTGCAGCGCGGCGCGAAAGTGCTGGGAGTGGAGAACGGCGGCCATGGGCAGGTGGAGTTTTCGCTGGAGGGGCAGACGTACCGGGTTGAGGGTCGCCTGGTGGTAGGGGCCGATGGGCGCTCGTCACTGGTGCGGCGAGCGATCGGTTCGGCTACGCACGAGCGCATCTCTGAGCATGTGCTGGCCGGGATTCGGCTCAGGGGACTCAAAGGTGACTCCAGCGAGGGCTACTATGTAATCAGCGGCGACGGGCTGGCGCTGGCCTCGATCTTCCCGCTTGGCGGCGGAGAGGGCCGCGCCTACGTGTTCCGTGCGGGCGACGGGCCGGGCGCCTATGCGGGTCCGGCCGGCCTCGCGCACTTCCTTGAAGTGACAGTCGCGGCGGGTGTCCCGGAGGAGGTGGTCGAGGCGGCGGAAGCTGCGGGGCCGCTCGCGACCTTCAAGGCCGACGACCGGTGGCTCGACGAGCCGGCGGCGGGGTCGCTGGTGGTTGTTGGCGACGCCGCAGGGATGAGTGACCCGACGTGGGGCATGGGCATGGCGCTGGCGCTCCAGGACGCGCGAACGCTGGCGGCGCACCTGGGCGCTACTTCGGACTGGGAGTCCGGAGCCACCGCGTACGGCGAGAAACGGCGCGAGTACTTCCGAACGATCATCACCGGCGAAGGTTGGCAGACGGAGCTTCAGCTGAGCGCGGGGGAGGCGGCGGTCGCCCGGCGACGGCACGCGATGCGCCTCTGGTCCCTGGAGCCCAGGCGGGCGCTCGACCTCCCGGGGCTCGGTCCAGCCGTGGACGTCTCAGAGGAAGCGCGGCGGCGGTTCTTCGGGGAGGACGTGCCGATGGAGGTGGCGGCACCAGCGGCGTGACCTTTCCGGGGTGCACTGCGAGAGAACTGAGACGGCAACTGCCCCTTTCCTCATCCCGCGCGTGAGGGAGGGGGCAGCATGCTGCTCAGTGCGCAGGAGCAAGGCTGCGCCAGAAAGGGAGTACCAACCGTGGCTGATAACACGACGACCCAGAAGGTCAAGGGCAAAGGGAACGAGACGGCCGGCGAGGCGCGCAAGAGGACGGGCAAGGCTCTCGGAAATCGGGAGATGCAAGCCAAAGGCGCGGCTCAGAAGGCGAAGGGCAAAGCGCAGGGCGCAACCGCCAAGGCGCGCGAAGCGGTTGACGATGTGAAGGATGCCGCCCGAGGTCGCTAGTCACGCGCTGGAGGTCATCGTCTGAGGGCGAGGTCAATGGCCTCCTCCAGGGACATGGCGTGCCCGGAGTCCCGAGCGCCGCCAAACCCATCGTGCCCCATCCGTGATCGGAGAAGTTCGACCGCACTCTCCCATTCGTGGAGGGCAGCGGGGGCCAATGGGGCGCCAATGGAGTCGCGGGCGGCGCCAGCGGCGGCGAGCAGGTGGGCCGCCCGCGACAAGTCCTCTTCGCCCGCCGCGACGTAGCCGAGTCCCTCGATGCACTCCACGGCGCCGACACGGTCGCCGGAGGTGGACAGCAGTTGGAGGGCTTCGCGGTAGAGTTCGCCCGCCCGAGGGAAGTCGCCTGTCTTCAGGGCGATTTTTCCCAGTTCCGTGAGGGCCGTAGTGATGGCGCGGGTGTTTCCGATGCGGCGGCCGATGGCGAGGGTCTCTTCCTGGAGGGCACGAGCGCGTTCGACATCGCCGAGGTGGAGGGCTATCGCGCCGAGGTTGTGGAGCGACCCGGCGGCGCCAAGTTCGTCGCCGAGTTCGCGCTTGATGGCGAGGCTTTCTTCATAAAGGGAAGCGGCCCGGACATAGTCACCGGTGGATTCCACGACGAGTCCGAGGTTGTTGAGGCCCGCGTTGAG
>CAYPAZ010000056.1:0-10642 GCA_964408835.1 uncultured Anaerolineaceae bacterium | reverse complement strand
TCGTCGCAGCCCTCGAAGTAGGCAAGGGCTCGCGCGACGCCCTCCCGGTTCGTGCTCATACCGCCACCTCCGGCGAGCACCGGGCGATCTCCGCGGCGCTCATCCCCGCCACCTCCCGCAGCACTTCCTCCGTGTGCTCCCCGAGGAGAGGCGCTCTCCCCGCCTGCCACCCGTCCTGCCCCATCCACCACGGCGGCCCCGGGTACGTCGCCTCCCCTGCAACGGGGTGGGCAACCCGCGTCAGATACCCCCGCGCGTTCAGCTGCGGACTTTCGATGACGTCTTCCATGGTGTGTACGTACGCGATCGGCGCTCGCATCGCCCCTGCTCGTTCGTAAATCGCGCGCTTCCCCTGCCCCGCGGCCCACGCGTAGAGCTCCGCCATCAGCTCATCGTTGTGTGCCACCCGGTCCGCCTGCGTCCCAAACCTCGGGTCCTCGCCCAGGTCCGGCCGCTCGATGGCCTCGACGAACGGTTTCCAGTTCCTTGCCATCACGTGTACCCCAAGGTGCCCATCCGCGCAGGGGTAGATCCCGATGAAGCTCGCCATGTGGTTCCCGCGCCGGATCCCCGCCCAACGCCCCAGGTAGGTGTAGTAAGGGATCGCGGCCTCCAGGATCGGCGCCATGCACTGCTGGATGCTCACGTCCACGTGCTGCCCTTGCCCGTCCCGTTCTGCCGCCAGCACTGCCAGCATAGCCGCCGAAAACCCGTTGAGCCCGCCCTGGTAGTCAGCCTGGTAGCCCCCGTTCTTCAATGGACCGCCCTCCGCTGACCCCGTGATGAACATCTGCCCCCCCATCGCAAACGCCACCAGGTTGTTCGCCCGGTAGTCCGCGTACGGCCCGTCCTGGCCGAACGGCGTGATCGAAACGACGTTCACCCGTGAGTTGACCGCCCGGAACGCCTCGTACCCCAGTCCCAGCTCCGCCATGTCCGCCGGCCGGAAGTTCTCGATGACAACATCACACTTCGCCGCCAGCCGCAGCACTGCGTCCCGCCCCTCCGGAGACCGCGGGTCCAGCACCACCGAGCGCTTCCCGGTGTTCAGGTAGAGAAACAGCGCACTCGTCTCCCGGTCCGGCCTCCCATCCCGAAACGGGCCGTGCGCCCGGCTCAGGTCACCCCCCGGCGGCTCCACCTTGATGACCTCCGCCCCATACCCCGCGAACAGCTTCCCGCAATACGGAGCCGAGACGAACGTCCCCAACTCCAAAACCCTCAGTCCCTCCAGTGCCAGCACACGCCGATTCTAACAGCGCCTCGCTGCACCGCACCCAAGCAGCAAGAAGCCCCGGCCGATCTGGCCAGGGCCTCCACAGTCTCACCGCCGGGGAGCGTTACCTCGGCAAAGCTGCCGACCCCGTCGGGGTTCGCGAGATAGAGACACAGTCCGGGTCCGGGCTGCACTGCGGCTTCTGGCTCAGCGTCGAACCAAACTTGTCCCGTGGCCAGTACGCAAGCATCGCCTTCCCGATGATCAGATCCTCGTGCACCAGACCGATTTGCTCGCTGCGGCTGTCCAGGCTGTTCCCCCGGTTGTCCCCCAGCACGAAGTACTCGCTCGCCGGGATGATCCGGGCCTCCTTGTTCCCCTCCCATCGGGTGGAGATGTACGGCTCTTCCAACGGCATGTCATTGATGTAAACCATGCCGTTCCTGACCTCGACCTTCTCGCCCGGGAGACCGATCACGCGCTTGATCAGGTCCTCCTCCGGGTTCCGTGGGTCGCGGAACACGATCACATCGCCGCGCTCCGGTCCGTGGAATACGTGCTTCTTCTCTCCCGGCTCCGCACCGACGAACGGCACGAACTTCGAGAGCCGGTCCATGTTCACCTCGGAGTACACCAGCTTGTTCACGATCAGGAACTCGCCGTCAGAGAGCGTCGGTTCCATTGACTGGCCCTCCACCCGGAAGTTCTGGAAGCTCGCCCGCACCGCCAGGAACACCAGCAGAGCAAGCAGGCCCGTTTCCACAACTTCTCGGACCACCGTCCGGACACGCGTGCCGCGACGCTCGCCGGCCGCCTCGGAGGTTCCGATGGCCTCACCACCCCACGGCGGCGAACCAAAGCTGAGGTCATCGTCGGCGTCGCGGTCGCCTGGCCAGGAAGGCGTATCCGCGCCCGGGAACGTCGACTGGAGCGATCGAGGCGCGAACGCCCCCGGCGCAGCCGATTCGGCCGCGGAGCCACGTTGGGGGGCGAAGCCCTTGAGGCCGGTGAACGGCCGGGAGCCGGCCTCGTCCTCGTGTTCCTCGTCCAGGCCCTCGGCGGCGTCGCCTAGCAGGTCTTCGATCCCATCCTCGCCGTCGTGCTCGCTCTGGATGCGGGCCATCCCGGACGGCAGCACGTCCCCGTCCTCGTCCGTGGCTGCATGCGCTTCGAACGCCCGCAGCACGAGGTCCATCTGGTCGTCCGCCGGTACTCCGCCGGAAGCCCGCACGCGCCAGCCGCCGGCATCTTCTGGAGTCGGCGCCCCGAACTCGTCGGTCCCGTCCGGCTCGCTCGAGTCTCCGGACTCGCCCGGGTCTGCCGGTACGTGCGTGGCCAGGAGCGGGTCCTGGTATCGCTCGCTCAGAGGTCTCCTGCTCGCCCCGGGAGTCCGCAACAGCGCCGACGTTCCAGCCGGCTCCTCTTCCGAGCCAATTTCATCAATCATGCCGAGCACGCCCTCGAACGAACCGGGAGCGTCTGCGACCGGGGTCTCGGCCTTATCCCCGGCCGCTTCGGAAAAAGACGATGTTGGAGCGAAGCCCGGTTCGGGCTCCTCCTCATCGAGGGGGAGCGTCCCCCACGAGTCCTCGTCTTCCTCCGGCGAGTCAATCTCCGCCACCGCCTTGCCGGGCGGCCCATCTGCGTCGAACTCGGACTCCGGGCCCGTCCCCCAGCTCGTCACCGGGCTCGTCCAGGAGTCCTCCTCGCTGACCTCGTCGCCGGCTGGAGCGATCTCCTCGGCGGAGGCAGTCACGGGCTCCGTCTCGTCGTCTCGCGTGGTCCGGAAGTGTGCCCACGGGTCGTCCTCGTCCGGCTCATCCTCGGGCTCTCCGCCCGAGGTCGTCTCTGACTTTGGCGGCTCGTTGCCGTCGCCGTCCGAAACCGCCGAGTTGAAGCTGGACCACGGATCGGCGGTTTCATCCGCCTCCCGGCCCGTCACCCGCGATTGCCAGGCGCCCCACCCGGCGGGCGCATCGGAGGAGTCGTCCTCCTCCGGCGTTCCCTCGGGCTCGGTCACATCGGCGACCGGTGGCTCCCATTCAGCTGCGGCCGCAGGTTCGTCGTTGGGGCCGAAGTCCGTGTTCGGGGCGACCATGGAGCCCACCTCAGGGGCCGGCTCCTCACCCGCCTCGACCGGTGCCCAGGGTGTCGGCTCGACATCCTTTGTGGGCTCGAACACCTCGTGGGCTGCCGCGCGCGACGGCTGCGGCGCAGCCTCGGCAACCTTCGTTGTGGGTGTCCACGAGTCCTCGAGCACCGCATAAAAGTCTTCGATCTTCGGGGCGTTCCGCATGTCCTCGCCTGCGGGGCGCCAGCCATCGTCCGCCGTCGGCTCAGCCTCGGGCTCCACAGCGTAGAACGTGTCGACAGGTTCGCTGACCTGCGGCACATCTCGCTGGACAACCTCGGCGACGGGCACTTCGGTCTCGGCCTCGATGGCGACAGCCGGCTCGAACTCTTCCGGCTCCCAGGTCTCCTCAGTCTCATCTGGCGCAGCGGAAGTCAGCTCAAGGTCCGCGGCCATGAACGATGCTCGGGCCTGGTGACGCGCGATCTGAGCGTCGTCCCGTATCTCCGGGACCACTGCGCTATCCTCGCGCTCGCCCTCGCGACCCGCCAGGAGTTCGTCCTGCCACCGACGGCTCGTGTGGAAGGTCGACTCTTCGCCGAAGTCGTCGTCGTTCTCTACCTCCAGCGCCCCGAGGTCATCCTCGGACTCCTCGGCCTCGGGCAGGGCCTGGCGTGCCACTGCCTGCAGCCAACCGCCGTCCGGTGCTGCCGGCTCCGCCATCTGGTGCGATTCCTCGGTGGCGGGTAGCCAGGATCCCGAGGCTTCGGCCACGTACTCGACCGGGAGATCGGCACCCTCGTCCTTCTTCTTCCGGAACAGGCGTCCAACCTTTCCGAAGAGGCCGCCCGAAGGCTCCTCCTCGTCAGGTAGCTCCACGTCCCGCGCGAACTCCTCGAGGCTGGACGAGAACTCGTCTTCGTCCCGTTCGAGTGGCAGGACACGGCGCTTCCCCTGCGGCTCATCATCACGAGTGCCCGCCGACCAGCGGCGCATGGCCTCGATCGTGTCGTCGCCCGCCGGGCGGTTCATCATCTCGTCCCAGCGGCTCCGTGGCGCGGCTTCCTCGGTCGCGGCGGAAGCAGTCGCCTCCTCCGCTTCGAGTTCGAACTCTGCATCGGGTTCGGCCTCCACGTAGCTCGCAGAAGGCTCGGCGGTGAATCGTTCCTCAGGCTCCTGCCCGCGGACGAATGGCTCTTCCAGGCGCGCCGTGAACTCGGCAGGTGCCTCGAATGCGGGCTCGACCTCCAGGGTCTCCTCTGCCGCGGGCAACTCCGGCTCGGGGCCGTCGTGGTGTGCGGACTCGCCTCCGAACGCCGCTGGCTCAGAGAGGCGCCGGGATTTCCCCGTGCTCGTGCCCCACATCGCCTTCATCCCCTCCACGCTGCCCATGTCCTCTGAAGGCGTCTCACCCGCTGTCCCGAACATCTCCTCCCACCGGGAGCGCTTCGGCTCGGACGGCGCCTCCACCATCTCGTACTTCGCGGGCGTGAACTCCTCGAACGACTCCGTGGACCAGTTGTCTCCGGCCGGTTCCGACCTGTCCTGCGCGGCCTCGACCGGTGGTTCCTGGAACGCGCGCCTGATTGCATTCGGCTGCGGCGCGGCTTCAGTTTGTGGCTTCTCTACTGGCTCTTTGGCAAGCGTCGGGTCCAGCGTCCACATGCCCCCCGGTGAAGCCCAACCGCGGCTCTCGCGGTCGTCCTCCCCCTTCTTCTTCCGCCCGAAAAGCCCGCCGCCCTTCTTCTTCCTGGTCTCCGCCTCGTCGATCAGGTCGGCCTCGATTGGCCGGAACACCTCACGGCGTCGACGCGATTCCTCATAGTTGTCCTCCACGTGGGATCGGAGCTCTTGCTGCGTCTCCTGCGCGCGGTCACCTGCTTCGTTTGGCAGGTCAAAGAACCAGTCCTTGCCCTCGCCTTGCCCGTCTTCTGGGCCCCGTCCGTCCTCTGGCGGGACCCCGTCTTGTTCCATTCGCATAAGGTATCACAGCCTCCCGCGTCGGCCGTTCCACGCCCCAGCCCGCTTTACGGCAGGTTGACGCGCGAAGATCGCCCGGTTCTGGCGGTATGTCTCTCTTCAAAGGACGGCGTTTTCCAGCGCTTCAACAGCCCGTTCCGCCTCCTTCTTCCCACTCTTCGTTCACTTTCATGCCGATTCGGTGTCTCGCCCCGCCGGTACCCCGTAACCCCTCCCCTCCGATACAGTCGCATGAATGAGCGCCCTTCCCGTCGACACCGACGACGAAGTCATCCAGCAAGCCCGCTCCGGGGATCTCGATGCTTTCAATATCCTGGTCGACCGCTACCAGGATGCGCTCTTTGCCCTCTGCTACCGCTTCCTCGGCTACCGCGAAGCAGCGGAGGACGCCACCCAGGAAGCCTTCCTCTCCGCCTACCGTGCCCTCCCCGGTTTCGCTGGAGGCAGCGTCCGCTCATGGCTCCTCCGGATCGCCGCCAACGCCGCCAAGGATGAGCTCCGGCGCCGCTCCCGCAAAGATGTGGCGATCTCCATCCAGGCTGAGGACGAATTCCGCGAAGGCGGCTTCGATGTCCCGGATCCCCAAGCCGATGTCGCCGGAGTCGCCGAACGCGCCGACGTGACCCGCCTCGTCCGCCAGGCCATTGATACCCTCCCCCCCGACCAGCGTATCGTCGTCCTCCTCGTCGATATCCAGGGGATGGACTACCAGCAGGCCTGCGAGATCGCCGGGGCCTCCCTTGGTACCCTCAAGTCCCGCCTCAACCGCGCTCGCCTTCGCCTGCGGCAACATTTCTCCCAAAATCCGGAACTTCTGGACGCCTATCGGCGTCTGGATACATGAGGATAGAAACGATGGATCGCATCACCGCGCTCTTCCGGCCCCATTCCCGCTTCGAGCGGAACCGCTCGGCCTTCGCCGATGGCGAACTCGGAGCCGCGGAGCTTGAGCGCTTCCAGGCCCACCTCTCCGGCTGTGAGCGCTGCGCGACAGCCCTCGAGGATGAGCGCGCCATTCGCCAGATGCTCTCCGTCAACCTCCCTGAAGTCCCCGCACCGCGTTCATTCCGTCTCACGGAAGCCATGGTCGCGGGCACTTCTCCGCGACCTGCCCCCGCTTCCGCAGGCGGCCATTCCCGGCCTCAGGTTCGCTCCCAGGTTATGGTCATGTCCCGCGTAAGCCAGGCGACTGCGGCCCTCGCCGCATTCGCGCTTGTCGCGGTCTTCGCCTTCGACGTGACCAGCGGCCCTTCCAACGACTTCAGCCGCTCCGCCGATCTCGCTGATGCTGATGACGCGGGCGCCGAGTTCGAGGCTGGCACCACTGGCCTTACCTCCGATGAGCCCGCCGAAGTGAAGCCCGGCGACGGTGACAAGCCTCACGAGGGCCAGTCTCCAGCCCCCGATGAGACCCTGCCTGAACCCGATGGCGGCGTCTCGGGTAGTGGCGTCACGGATCCCCCGGTCGAACCAGGCAACGGTCCTGACAATCGCGACTCCGCTCCGGCCGAGGACCTGCCTCTCAACGACCGAACCACAGTAGACGACCAGCAGTACGCCGATGACGCCGGCGAGTTCGTACCCACGGCCCTTCGGGGCCAGGAGTCCGGGCCCGACCGTCTCCGCGCCCTTCAGGTTGGCCTCGGTATCGTTCTGCTCTCCGCCCTCGCCGCGATGTTCATCGCCCGCTCCCAGGTCCGCCGCGACGGGGTCTGAGCCTGCCCCCCGGAAAGCTCCGGTAACTGCGCCCTTGTGGTTCTCTCCCGCGCGCCCGAAGCTTGATTCGTGGGATCCCGGCTGACCTTCGCCCTGGCCGCGTTTGGCGGCGCCCTCGTCGTGGCCGTCGCTGCCAGCGCCCTGGCCCTGGGCCTTAGCTCCATCGAGAATCCCGACCTCATCTCCCGGCCCGTCGTGCCCCTCCCCACCGCCCAGCCCTCTCCCACCCCACCCGATTCCGCGCTCGACCCGACCGTCTGCGGAGGATTTGGGTCGCGTCCGGCCCCGGGCGAACCGCGCCGTCTCTCGTCCGAATACACGCAGCGAATCGAAGTCCTCGGCATCCTCGTCGTCGGCAACGAACGGGTCGACCCTGCCGCCTTCGACGTCGCCCGCGAGACCATCGAGAAGATGTTCGCCAACAACGACCTCGCAGGGAGCCTGGCAGAACTCGGCGCCTACATCGTCATCGCCTCAGCCGACCAGGGTGTGCTCGATATTCCCGAGTTCCGATGCCTCGCCCAGGAGAGTGTCCGCAACTGGGACCATATCTGCGGAGTAGCCGATCACGCCGATTTCCCCATCGCCACCGTCAACGAACTCGACCTGTTGGGAGATCGCCGCGGCACCTGCCGGGGCCTCAATATCCTCTTCCACGAAATCGGCCACCTCGTCCAGAACTTCGCCATCAGCCACGCCGACTACATCGAGATCCGCATCCTCTTCCAGTCCGCCATAGACAGCGGCAAGTACCGCGGCGAATACGCATCCACCAACCCTCGCGAGTACTTCGCCGAAGGGACCCAGGCCTACTTCGACGCCAACTCCGTCGATGGCCGCCGCGACCGCGAATGGCTCCAGGGTTACGACCCGGACCTCTTCGCCATGCTCCAGAACATCTACGACCCTTAGGACGCCGGCGCTCGTGCTCGGCTCAGACCTCGCCCTTCGCGTGCATCGTGAGGTACTGGTCCAGCGCGTCCCGCAGGTAACGCGCGAGCACCGCGTACTCGTCCCGCAACAGCTGTGAGTACTGGTTCATCGGATACCTCCGCCGCTCCCACTCGCTAGTCCGGCCGAGGTCTTTGATCGACTTCAATACCCCGATCCACACCGGCCGCACCGTCAGCGTCCCCGCCTCCACATCCGGGTTCTGCGCGGTTGCCTTGCACACGAGGTAGCCCGCCAGGACTGCTTTCCCCACCGTCCCCCCCGTCCGCTCCTTCACCGTGCGCTTGAACCAGGCGACAGGCTTCTCCGTCTCCGGGATCTCCCCTTCGATCACCTGGAAGTGGCCCCCTTCCTCGCGATGCCGTGTCGCGTAGCCCTTGTCCTCCATCACAACAATCCCGTACCCCAGCGTCACCACCGCGTCCCGCGGGAGAGCGTCCTCCCGGATCCACCTCGCCCGCCAATGGTCGCCGAAATTCACCTCCGGCACAGCCAGCCACCGGGGCTTCACGCTCATCATGCTCGTCAAGCTTGGGACGCCGCTAACCACGCTCTGTTCGCCTCCGACGGTAAAACGGTTTCGCCACCACCGTTGCTCGCTGCCCCGCGACTCCGAGCTCCGAGCCCGGTACCGCATGCGCCGCCTCGATGATGGCAAGCGAAATGGTAGCGCCCCCGAGCCCTGAACGTACACACGACCGCACCTCGCCCACCACCCCACGCGCCCCGTCGACGGGCGTCCCTCCCCCCACCGGGCCCCCGTCGACCATCAGACCGGCCAGGATCCGCCCCTCCACCCCGCCCGGGATGCCAAGCAGCGCGTCAAGATCAGCCTCCGCGGGCGAAAGTCCGCCCTCGAGGTCCGGCTCGAATGCCGGGATGCAGGCCTCCACCCGCGCCACCTCATGAGCCCCGTCGCCTGCCAGCCGCGCCCCACTCTGGCGCAGCGTCTCCACGAGGTGCTGCGCCACCGCCGGCGCCAGCATCAGCAGAAACCCATCCTCACCCGTATCGCTCGACCGCACCGCCATCGCCCGGAACCCGTGCGCCTCGAAGGCGCTCACCTGCATCGGCCGGATTCGCCCCGGCAGTGACTCCGAGAGGTGCCTCCCCACCGCTTCCGCGCTCCCCGGGCCCGTCACCGCCAGCAGGCACGTCGTCTCCGTCCGGTCGGCAACCTGGACATCCCACCCCTCCTCCTGTGCCCCTTCCAGCCGCGCGATGGTGCGCGCCCGCCGGCCCGGTTCGCCCATCACCAAATACGAAATAGCTCCCGTGCGCGCCACCAGCACCAGGTCCCCGATGTGGCCCGCGTCGTCCAGCCACACCGTCCGCATCGCTCTCCCCTCTTCCAGTTCCGCCGGGTGTCCCTCCATCACCTCCTTCAGCACGTCCAGCGCGTCCGTGCCCGTCACCAGCACCCTGCTCGTGTGCGACCGGTCGATGATCGCCACGCCCTCGCGGATGGCTGCGTACTCTCCCTCCATGTCGCCGTACTCCCGCGGGACGTTCCACCCCGAGCGCTCGTACATCACCCCCCCGGCCGCCGTGTGCAACTCCCGCAGCGCCAGCGAGTACACCTCGCGCCCCGCCCCCGTCATTCCGCGACGAACCTCCGGCGCCCGTCGCGCTCCACCAGCCGCCCCGCACCCGGGTATGGCGCATGCGTCGAAAGCAGCAAAGCCCCCTCCCGGATGGCTCGCTCCGCCAGCCGCTTCTTCGTCTCCAGGCTCACCAGCGGCAGGATGTCGAACGCCGAGATCCACGCCGGCCGCTCGATGTGCGTCGCGTGCTGCACCAGGTCCCCCAAATAGATCGCCGTCTCCCCCTGGGAGCTGATGACCACCGCCGCGTGGTCCGCCGTGTGCCCCGGCGAAGGGAGAAAGTGTACCCCCGGCACGATCTCCCGCTCCCCCTCCACCAGCTCGAGTTGCCCCGTCCCCTCCAGCGGCTCGAAGTTCTCCGCCAGGTACGTCGACTTCGTCCGCTCGTTCGGCCGCCGCGCCGCCTCCCACTCGCCCTTCTGGATGAAGTACCGCGCGCGCCCAAACGTGGGCACGAGCTCCCCGTCTCGCCTCACCGTGTTCCAGCCACAGTGGTCCGCGTGCAGGTGCGTGTTCGCCACCGCCGTCACATCCCCCGGCTCCACGCCAGCAACCGCCAGGTCCTCCAATAGACTGCCGTAGCTCCCGGGGAACACCCGCTCCCGCATCGCCCCTTCCAGCTTGTCCCCCATCCCCGTCTCAATCAGAGCCAAGTGGTCCCCGCTCCTCACCACCACGCAGTTCAACCCCAGCTCGATCCGGTGCTCGTCGTCGATGTTCTCCCGCCCCACCACAGGCTCCCACATCACCCGCGGCACCAGCCCGAACACCGCCCCCCCGTCCAGTCGCATCACCCCGTCCGAAACCGCGATCAGCTCGACCTCCCCCACCCGGTACCGCGCAAGACTTCGCATCCCCCCACTCTACCCGCGACCGGAGACCAGAGACCATCGACCCACATGCCCTCACGCCTTACCTCCCACCCTCTTACCATTGTTCCCGATGCAGCGGCTCCTCCTCGCTCCCCTCCTCGCTCTCGCGCTCCTCGCCGCAGCTTGCGACCTCGCACCCAAAGAGGGCGACGAAGAGTACGTCCGCGCCTTCTGCCGCGCCGCCAACGACTTCTCCGATGCCATCGTCGAAGCCACAACCGCCCCCGACCTC
>CAYPAZ010000055.1:4434-10759 GCA_964408835.1 uncultured Anaerolineaceae bacterium | reverse complement strand
TTCGGGTTGACCGGTGGCCTGCTGGGTCACGAGAAGAGGGTGACGGGTAACGGGTAACGGGTAACGGGCAACGGGTGACGGGCGACGGCACTCGGCCTAATCTGCACGGATGGCACGACCGGCGGCGATGAAGGCGCTCTACGAGGGTTGGGAGAGCCAGCAGGCGGACCTGCTGACTTCAATACGGCCGCTGACGCTGGAGCAGATGCAGCTGCGGGCGGCGCCGGGCGAGTGGGCGATCTGGCAGCTGGCCAGCAACATGGCGGGAGGGCGGCTGTACTGGCTCTGCCGAATGCTGGGGGAGGACGACGGGGGACTGGGGGAGATGTTCCGGGTGGACCACGTGACGGTGCCAGGGCTCGACATCCAGTGGGCCGGCTGGGAGGACAACGAGGAGCGACCGCGGACAGCAGAGGAGCTAGTCGATGCGTTCGAGAAGACGTGGGCGGTCATTGAGGGATGCCTTGACCGGTGGAGCCTGGAGGATCTGGACGTGGAGGTGACGAGCACGAATGCGTGGGGCCGCGAGGTGACGATCAGCCCGGGGTGGGTGCTCTGGCGGCTGATGGCGCACGAGGTGCACCACGGGGCTGAGATCTCCCTGATCCTGCGGGTGCATGGGTTGCCAACGGCGATGAACCGGTAGAGAAGGGAGAAGGAGGAGGGAGAGGGAACGCGACGGGGTGGCGTGCTACAGTCGGCGGGCTAAACGCTGGTAGAGAGGTGACAGATGGCGATTGACTTCGAGATCCCGCAGGAGGCGAAGGAGATCCGCGAGAAGGTGCGGAAGTTCGTGCACGACGAGTGCATCCCGGCCGAGCAGGAGCTGATGGGCGGGCGGCCGTACAAGGAGGTGCTCGGGGAGTTGCGGCAGAAAGCGCGAGGCCAGGGGTTGTGGTGCCCGTTCATCCCGCCGGAGCACGGGGGGATGGGGCTCGGTCCGCTGGCGAACGCGCTGGTGCAGATGGAGCTGGGGGAGAGTTACCTCGGGGCGCTGGCGCTGAATACGCAGGGGCCGGACGACGCGACGATGTTGACGCTGCTGGCACACGGGACCGACTTCCAGAAGGAGAAGTTCCTGAAGCCGCTGCTGAATGGCGAGAAGCGGATCTGCTATTCGATGACGGAGAAGGCGGCCGGCGCGGATGCGACCGGTATGCAGACGCGGGCGGTGCGTGACGGAGATAGCTGGGTGCTGAACGGCGAGAAGTGGTTCAGCAGCGCGGCGTCAGTGGCGGACATCGCGCTGGTGATGGCGAAGACGAACCCGGACGCGCCGCGGCACCAGCAATTCAGCACGTTCCTGGTGGAGTTGCCGAACCCGGGCTACCAGATCATCCGGGACATCGAGACGATGGCGATCGAGGGGCCGCTGAGCCACGTGCTGGGCGGCGGGCATTCGGAGATCAAGATCGACAACCTGGTGGTGCCACACGAGAACCTGCTCGGGGGCGAGGGGAACGGGTTCAACATGGGGCAGCACCGGCTGGCGTACGGACGGTTGCGGCACGGGATGCACAACGTCGCGATGGCGCAGCGGGCGCTCGACATGGCGACGGCGCGGGTGACAGAGCGTTCAACGTTCGGGCAGCCGCTCTCGCAGCGGCAGGGCGTGCAGTTCATGCTGGCCGAGTGCGCCAGCGAGATGTACATGGCGCGGTTGATGCTGTTGCACATCGCGTATAAGGCGGAGAAGGGTCTGGACCTGCGGCAGGAGAACTCCATCGCCAAAGTGTTCCTGGCGAACATGGTGCACAAGGTGGTGGACACGGCGATCCAGCTGCACGGGGCGCTGGGCTACAGCCTCGATACGCCGCTGGCTCGCTGGTACACGCACATCCGGTCGCAGCGGCTTGTGGATGGCCCGGACGAAGTGCACAAGTGGACCGTGGGCCGAAACGTCATCAAGGCGTACCAGCAGCACGGGACAACGGCCTCGGCGGCGGGGGGAGATCTTCTCTAGGACTGAGGGGCAAGGACTGAGGACCTGGTGGCGGTCGCCAGTCGTCAGTCCCTCCCCTGATCCACCGCTGTGGATCGCCAACGGGAACCGGGGGAATGTGGGGGCGGGGTGCTGTACGCTCGGGGCGTGAGCAATGAGAGCGTTCGCGAGGCTGCTGCGGGACTGTTTCCAGGGGGCGTGAACAGCCCGGTGCGGTCGTTCCGGTCGGTTGGGGGGAACCCGGTCCCGCTGGTGCGCGGGCAGGGCGGGAAGGTGTGGGACGCCGACGGTCGGGATTACGTCGACTTCGTGGGGGCGTTCGGGCCGCTGATCCTGGGGCATGCGCCGGCGGCGATCGTCGAGGCCGTGCGGAAGGCGGCGGCAGAGGGGACGGCGTTCGGGGCGCTGACACCGGGCGAGGTTGAGTTGGGGCGGCTGGTGACGGAGGCGACCGGGCTGGAGCGGGTGAGGTTCGTGAACAGCGGGACGGAAGCGACGATGACGGCCATCCGGCTGGCGCGAGCGGCGACGGGGCGCAAGGTGGTGGTGAAGTTCGACGGGTGCTACCACGGCCACAGCGATGGGCTGCTGGTGAAGGCAGGGAGCGGGGTGGCGACGCTGGGGCTCAGCGACTCAGCCGGGGTACCAGAGGAGATCGCCGGGCTGACGGCGGTATTGCCGTACAACGACCACGTGGCGCTGGCGGACTGGTTCGCGGACCATGCGGCGGAGACGGCTGCAGTCATCGTGGAGCCGATTGCGGGGAACATGGGTCTGGTGGCTCCGACGGAGGAGTTCGTGCACGCCCTGCGGACGGTGCCGGCGATGCACGACGCGCTGCTGATCTCGGATGAGGTGATTACCGGGTTCCGGTTGCGGTACGGGTTGAGCGGGGTGTTGCCGGAAGCGGACCTGGTCTGCCTCGGAAAGATCATTGGCGGGGGGCTGCCGGTGGGAGCGCTGGGCGGGAGCGCGAAGGTCATGGGGTTGCTGGCGCCCGAAGGGCCGGTGTACCAGGCGGGCACGCTCAGCGGGAACCCCCTGGTGATGGCCGCCGGCTGCGCGATGCTGGAGTCGCTGCGAGACGGCGGGGCGTACCGGCGAGCGGAAGAGCTTGCGCGCCACCTCGAGGACGCACTGAACGCGGCGGTGAAGCGCTCGGAGGTGGAGGCGAGCGTGGTGCGGGCTGGGTCGATGCTCACGTTGTTCTTTCGGGCCTCGGCGCCGCGGGACTACGCGGAGGCGCAGGAAAGCAACCGGGAGGCATTTGCGGCGTTCCACCGGGGCATGCTGGAGCGGGGGGTGCTGGCCCCGCCATCGCAGTTCGAGACGTGGTTCGTTTCGGCGGGGCACACCGAGGCCGACATCGACCGGGCGGCGAAGGCGGCTCATGGGGCCCTGCACGAAGTGCGCGCCGGTCTGCCGGGGTGAGCACACTTCGAATCGCCACACGCGGGAGCCGGCTGGCACTGGCGCAGGCGGGGGTGGTGCAGGCGCTCCTCGCGGAGCGGGCGGGGGTCAAGGTTGAGCTGGTGGTCGTGGAGACGGCGGGTGACAAGGACCAGCAGAGTGCGCTAAGCGCCGGTGAGGGAGTGGGGTGGTTCACGCGCGCGATCCAGGACGCGCTGCTAGCGGGGGAAGCGGAGCTGGCCGTGCACAGCTACAAGGACCTGCCGACCGCACGCCCCGCCGGGCTTACGATCGCAGCCGTCCCCGTGCGCGAAGACCCTCGCGACGCGCTGATCGCACATGGGAGTGCGAAGTTGGCGACGCTGCCTGCCGGTTCGGTTGTTGGAACGAGCAGCCCTCGACGGGAAGCGCAACTGCGGGAGCTTCGGCCGGACCTCGAGTTCCAGCCGATCCGGGGGAACGTGGACACGCGGATAGCGAAGGTCGAGGCGGGGGAGTACGCGGCGACCGTGCTGGCGCTGGCGGGGCTGCGGCGGCTGGGAATGGCGAACCGGGCGAGCGAGGTGTTCGGGTTCGAGCAGATGCTACCGGCGGCGGCGCAGGGAGCGCTGGCAGTGGAGTGCCGGTCGGATGACGAGGCGGCGATGGCGGCCGCGAGGGCCATCGATGACGCAGACTTGCGGTTGGTGGTGACGGCGGAGCGGGCGTTCCTTGCCCGGCTCGAGGCGGGATGCAGCTTCCCCGCTGGCGCGTATGCCGAGCGCTTCGGCTCGACACTGAAGTTGCACGCGATGGTGGCTTCGGAGGGGAAGATCGTGCGGTCGAAGGTCGGGGGTCCGGCGGAGACGGCACAGGGGCTTGGCCGGATGCTGGCGGAGGAACTGATGGCGAGGGCCGGGCTTGGCTGACGGGCCGTTCATGGAAGCTCTGCCGGGACACATACGAGACCGGGTGGAGCAGATCTGGGCCGATCCGGTGTTCCGGTGGTTCATGGCCCTTGGGTGCTGGATCGTGATCCTTGGACTGGCGTTCGTGGCGGCGGGGCGGTTGGTGGCGCACGACCGGGTGCTGGTGCTGATGTGGCTCAACTCCTTCACCTACTACATGTACTGGCCGGCGTGGGTGGCGGGGGCCCTGGCGTGGGTGTTGGGGAGACGCGAGGCGGCGTTGCTGGCGGTGGCAGTGGTGGCGATGCAGATCTGGTTCCTGGCGCCGGACTTCGCCCCTGCAGCCGCGAAGCCCGATGGCGCAGAGGAGGCGCCGCAGATCCGGCTGGTGACGGCCAACGTGTACGGGCCCAACACTCACATGGAGGCCATGCTCCAGGAACTGATGGCGTACGAGCCGGACATCCTGCTGTTGCAGGAGTTCAGTTTCCCAGCGCTGTTGCTGGCCGAGCGCATGGGGCTGCACGATGAGCTGCCGTACCGGGCAGGGGCGATCGGTGGGCCATCACGGGGAAACTATGTGTTCTCGCGGTTCCCGCTCGAGCAGGTGGAGATGCACGGCGAGCCACCGATGATCGTGATGACAGTGGACATTGATGGTGTGGAGGTGCGGGTGTTCGCGATCCATCCGCCGCCGGCGATCTTCCGGGTGGACCTTGCGCGGTGGAATCGGGACTTCGAAGGGTTGGTGGAGTTGGTCACCGCGGAGGAGGGGAAGCTGATCGTGGCCGGGGACTTCAACGCGACGCAGCACAGCCGGTGGCATCGGGAACTGACCTCCGGGCGGCTGACGGACGCCCATCGCCAGTGTGGGCGCGGGACGGCTACGACCTGGCCCGACGAGGGGTTCCGGCTGCCACCGATCCGGATCGACCACGTGCTGCTTTCGGACGGGCTGCACTGCATGGGTCTCCGGGAGGGGAAGGGGCCGGGGAGCGACCACCGGCCCGTGGTGGCGGACATCGCCGTGCTTCCCTGAGTACCATGGGAGCGAACACCGGAGGCTGAGTATGGAGATCGGGGCATTTCGCAGGCATCGGAGGCTTCGCGGAAGCGAGGCGATTCGCGGCATGGTCCGGGAGACGGAAGTCACCCCGGCGCACCTCATCTACCCCCTGTTCGTGGAGGATGGGCTCTCGGGGCGGGCGCCGATCGGGGCGATGCCGGGGCAGGACCGGTTGGGGCTTGATGAGCTAAAGGGTGAGGCAGGAGAGCTGAAGGCACTCCAGGTGCCGGCGGTGTTGCTGTTCGGGATCCCGGGCTCAAAGGATGGGCAGGGGAGCGCGGGCTGGAACCGTGACGGCATCGTGCAGCAGGCGATCCGCAGGTTGAAGGATGCGAACCCGGAGCTTGTGACGGTGGGCGATGTGTGCCTGTGCGAGTACACGGACCACGGTCACTGCGGGATCGTGCGGCCTGACGGTTCGGTGGACAACGACGCCAGCCTGCCGTTGCTTTCGGAGATGGCGGTAAGCCTGGCGGAGGCCGGCTGCGACATCATCGCGCCAAGCGACATGATGGACGGGCGGGTGGCGGCGATCCGTGGTTCGCTGGACTCGGCAGGGTTCGCGGAGACGCCCGTGCTCTCATATGCGGCCAAGTTCGCGAGCGCGTTCTACGGGCCGTTCCGGGAGGCGGCGGACAGCGCGCCACAGTTCGGCGATCGGCGGGGCTATCAGATGGACCCGGCGAACGGCCGGATGGCGCTCGACGAGGTGCTGACTGACATCGACGAGGGGGCGGACATGGTGATGGTGAAGCCAGCGCTGCCCTACCTCGACGTGATCCGCAGGGTCCGGGACACCGTGGACGTGCCGGTGGTCGCCTACAACGTGAGCGGGGAGTACTCGATGTTGAAGGCGGCGGTGGCGAACGGCTGGCTGGAGGAGCAGCGGGCGGTGAACGAGACGTTGACGAGCATCCGGAGGGCGGGGGCGGACATCGTGATCACCTACCACGCGAAGGAGTGGGCGGGGTGGCAGGCATAGAGGAGGGAGGGGGTGGAGTCCCCGCGGCCGGACCGGGG
>CAYPAZ010000055.1:0-4424 GCA_964408835.1 uncultured Anaerolineaceae bacterium | reverse complement strand
AATCCGGGTTCATGCGATATAGCACTTCCGAACTGGCCGTCGCCAGAGTGCGGACCTTCGGCGCGAACCAGAAGAACCACGCGATGAAGAGGCACAGCCCTATGCCGCCCACCGTTACGACTAACTGGTCCGTGTTCATGTGGCTCCCTCCCCGCGGCCGGACCGGGGCAGTTGACGGAGGGGAGGCTGGGGGCATAGCGTTCACTTGCTTTTTCGTAGTGACCTGAGGAGGTGAGCCTGTGAACCCGGAGATGGAGAGAATCCGAGGATACCTGCAATCGCAGGCGGCGAAGCTGAGTCTCCCGGAGCTTGTGGGGAAGGTGCGCGGGGACATGGAGCAGTTCCGCGAGGCGCTGGAGTCGGTGCCAGAGGGGCGGTTGGGTCAGCGGCCGGCGGACGGGGAGTGGTCGGCGAACGAGGTGGCCGCGCACCTGATCGACTCGAGCCGGTCGGTGGGGGCGGGGATCGTGGCCGTGCTGGACTCGGGGTCGCGACCGGCAGCGCTGCCCGACCGGATTGAGCCAACGGACGAGGACCGGACGCCCAGCGGCTGGTGGGAGCAGCTGCAGGCGGAGCGGGAGCCGGTGCTCGAGCGCGTGCTCAGGGCCGGTGGAGACGAGCACCTGAATGTGACGTGGGGGCATCCGATGTTCGGCGAGCTGAACTGGCGCGAGTGGGTGCTGTTCCTGAGAATCCATGATCTGGACCATGCGCGGCAGGTGGCCGGGATCGCCCAGGCGCTGCCGGTCACGAAATAGAAAGCGGGGAGCGTCATGAAGGTTGCAGTCGGTATCGGGACCGGGACAGAGGATTGGGAGAGCGCGGCGGCGTTCGTGCAGGAAGCGGAGCGGCTGGGGGTGCATATCGCGTGGTCAGCGGAGACATGGGGACATGACGCGGCGACGCCGATCGGGTTCATGGCGGCGCGGACATCGCGGATCAGGCTGGGGACAGGCATCATCCAGGCGGCGGCGCGGACGCCAGCGAACATTGCGATGATCGCGATGACGCTGGCTTCGATGTCGAACGACCGGTTCACGCTGGGGTTAGGGGCGAGCGGGCCGCAGGTGGTGGAGGGGTGGCACGGGGTGCCGTTCAAAGGCGCGCTTCAGCGGTTGCGGGAGACGGTGGACATCGTGCGGGTCATCACGCGCGGTGAGCGGCTGGTTTACGAGGGTAAGTACTTCACGCTGCCGCTCCCCGGGGGCGAAGGGAAGGCGCTGAAGACGGGCGCGGAGCCGCGCCGGATCCCGATTTACCTCGCTACGCTCAGCCCGAAAAGCCTGCGGATGACGGGCGAGGTGGCGGACGGATGGGTGGGGACCAGCTTCATGCCCGAGCACGCGGAGGTGTTCTTCCAGCACCTGCGGGCGGGGGCGGAGTCGGCGGGACGGAAGCTGGAGGACCTGGAGTTGCAGGTGGCGGCAGGGGCGGTGGACTTCGGGGACGATGTGGAGAAGCTGGTGGAGCCACGGAAGGCGGGGCTGGCGTTCTCGCTGGGGGCAATGGGGTCGGCGCAGCACAACTTCTACAACGACGCCTACAGGCGGGCGGGGTACGAGGATGTGGCGCGGGCCGTGCAGGCGACATGGCTCGAGGGGCGGCGCGATGAGGCGCGGGCGATGGTGCCCGCCGAGATGGTGCTGAAGACGAACCTCATCGGGACCGAGGAGATGGTGAAGGAGCGCATCCGGGTGCACCGGGCCGCGGGGGTGAACACGCTGAACGTGCAGCCGACAGGCCGGACGCTGGCGGAGCGGGTGGAGAACCTGGGGCGGCTGATGGAGATCGTGAAGAGCGTGGCCGCGGAGCCTGTGCCGGCCTGAGATCTCCCCACGGCAAAGGGTTGTCCGGGTAGATCGGGGCACGTAGCATCCGCGGCGGAGCCGTGCGTGCGGGCACGGTCATCGTGTGGAGGCGCGCCCAATGTCCGTGCATGTTGCTCGTCCGGCCCTGTGGCCGGAGATTCGGATTACTCTGATCGCGGCGATCGCGATCTTCGCCTATACGATCGGCATCGGGATCCTGAACGGGACCGATATCGTCGACTTCGACCGGCGGCGGATCCTGGGCCATGTCCATGGCGGGACGCTGGGATGGCTGACGCTGGCGGTGTACGCGGCCTCGATGTGGCTGTTCGGGGAGCTGAGGACGGTTTCGGCGCGGGAGCGGACGTTCATCCGCTGGATGGTGGGGCTCTCCATCGTCTCGTTCGTCGCCTACATTGTTGCGTTCTCGACGACGTACGGGAACTGGCGTCCGGTGATCGGCGTGGTGGCGCTGGTGGCCATCGTGCTGTTCACGGGGTGGGTGCTGTGGAGGTCAAGGGGAGCGACGCTTGGGGTGCCGCACCTCGGTTTCCTCGCGGCGATGGGGACGAGCGTGGTTGGCGGCGTGCTCGGCGTGCTGCTGGGGCTGGACATTGCGAACAGCCGGAACTGGCTCCCGGACGGAGGCGAAGACGCCCACCCTGCGACGATGGTGGTGGGTTTCCTGGTGCCGGTGACGTTTGGGATGATCGAGTGGGCGTTCCACTTCCCATCGCCGCCGAGGTTTACACGGCTCGGCGCGATCCAGATGGTGTTCCCGTTCCTCGGCGGCATCATCCTGATGCTGGCTTTGCTGCTGGACGTGACGGCGCTGGCGCCAATCGCGATCCTGTTGCAGGTCATCGGAGTCGGGATCTTCGTCTACCGGATGTGGGGGCGGTTCAGGCAGGTTGAGTGGCTGACGGCGAACCCGGAGCGGCACGCTGTGCTCGCGACCGTGGGGCTGCTGTTCGTAATCGGACTGGCGCAGTACTTCGTGATCAGGCACGAAGGGGACTTCGACCTCGTCCCGACGCACCAGATCCTGGCCCTGGACCACTCGCAGTTCATCGGGGCGACGACGAATGCGGTGCTCGCGATGCTCCTGGCGGCGACGGTGGTCGGGGCACGGGGGAACCGGCTGGACGACATCATCCTGGTGCTGGTGAACGTGGGCATCGCGGGGTTCGCGGTGTCGCTGCTGGCGGACTCGACACCGGGCAAGCGGACCTTCGCGCCAATCATGGGCACGGGGCTGTTGCTCGCAATGGGACTCTACGCGTGGCGGCTGTGGCAATCGCCGGAGGGCCCGGCGCGCAGCGAGGGTTGACCGGGGCGGGCAGCGGTCAGGCGTGCCACCAGTCGCGGAGGCGAGCGGCTTCAGCGGTGCCCTGCTCGTAGCCGGCGCGAGCGACCGGTTCTCGCTTGCTGAAGTCCATGAGGTTCATGCCGGCGATGGCCTGGGCGGCTTCGCCGAAGCGGATGACTTCGACCTCGCCGCCCCCATCGCGGATGGTCTGGAGTTCGGCATCGAAGCGGGCACGGAGCCGGTCGGCGTAAGGGCCGGGCGGGAGGTTGTTGCCGGTGACGGAGACGACGATGACGCGGTCGTGGCCTGCGGCGAGGTCGGCGTTGGTGGCGGAGCGCATGCCGCCATCCATGTAGCGGCGGCCGTTGATGGTGATGGGGGGGAAGATGCCGGGGACGGAGCAGCTGGACGCCACGGCACGGGCGACATCGACGCCTGAGGCGGCGGTCCAGGTGACGAACTCGCCGGTTTCGGTATCGACGGCGGTGGCGGTATAGCCTTTGGCGGGCCAGGCTTCTCCGGCGGCGAGGGTCGCGCCGAACCCGGCGATGAAGTCCTCTTCGGACATGGTTTCTGTGGTGAGTGAGAGCTGGCCGAGCTCGCGGCGGAGGTCTTCCGGGGAGGCGCCCGAAGCGGCCTTCTGCATGATTTGCATGAGTGGCATGAGATTGGGCTGGGCGCCGCCCGGGCGGGCGTGGCGTTCGGCCCTGCTGCCTTCGATGGGCGCGAGCGCGGCCTTGTAGAGCGACTCTGGTGGCCGGCCGAGGGCGAGCTGAGCGCCGACGGACGAGCCGGCGGAAGTGCCGATGACTTTGTCGGCGATGGTGACATCGAGACCGTTCTCGGCCATGGCGGCGATGAGGCCGGATTCCCAGGCGATGCCGACGGGGCCGCCGCCTCCGAGGACAAGTGCGCGAGTGGTCATGGGGGAGAGTCTCCAGTCTCCAGTCGTCAGGTGTCAGATGTCGGATGGTCGTGGGGGTACGGTACGGGGTGGAGCGGGCGATCGCCAGCCGGTGGGGAGGGAGAAGGGAGGAGGGAGGAGGGAGAAGCCTGGGGGATCGGGCTTCAGGCGAGAGAGACGAGTACCAGGGGCAGGGGCCCTTCGCTGGCGCTCGTGGTACCGGTAGCAACTCCCAGACCCGCTGGCGCCGCTCCGCCGGAGGTCTTGCGGTTACCGGAGCCACTTCCTCAGTCTCGCCTGGTTCTTGGCGTCCACTTGATCGTTGATGAATCGCTCAAGCGCTGCCGGATCGGGTTCCTCGCGGCGAGGTTCGATTCGGAAGCTCCAGCCTTTGAACCCCTGG
>CAYPAZ010000054.1:0-11090 GCA_964408835.1 uncultured Anaerolineaceae bacterium | reverse complement strand
GTCGAGAGGAAGAACTTCACTTCGTGATAGCCGTAGCTGATCTCCGGGAGCCATCCCGAGAGCACTGCTCCCTCGTAATACGCCCGGTCGCTCAGCTCCGTCATTAGCTGGCAGACTGCCTTCTCGACCTCCGACGGCAACGGCTCAAGGCTCTGCCACCTGAGGTCCGTTGCTGCGACCCACCGGTCGCGGATAGCGATCTCGTAAAGCGGCACAACGCAGTCCGCCCAGATGGGCGCCTTCTCGAAGATGGTGTAGCCCATGTCCTCAAGCACCGCGGCCGGGTAAGACCCTCGCGCGATCTCTGAGCGGATGCTCCACACGTCGGGGATGTCGCCATACGTCCCCACGTTCAGGTCGCCGATTGTCAGGCCCAACTCCGGATCCGCCGGGCGCGCGCGGATGCCCCACTCGGTCGGCACCTTCATCCACGACAGGTCAGGCTCGATCGAGGGAGGCCCGTCGCCCTCCATGAACCCCTTGGCGGTCGCGCCATCGATCCCTGCGTTCAGTGCCTGCCAGACCTGGTCCAACCCAAAGCCCTTGGAAACGGCAAGGTCGATCAGGCCGTCCTCCCAGCCGAGCTCCTTCGCTCGGTCCCGCGCCTCCTGGGGAATCTCTACCGAAGCCGGTGCTTCTGACATCTCACTCACCTCGTCCGCGTGTCACGCGCCCCGGTAGTCCCCGGGGCGCGTGGTGGTCGATTTGTCGCTCAGGCCTGTGGCTCAGGCCGGGTCGAGGAACGGCCGCATCGCCGCCCCGAGCCGCTCCCGCCGGTCACCCATGCCCGCGACCTCGAGTCGGTGCACGTACTCGTTGATCTGCCGCTTGCGAAGCAGGAGAAACTTCTGCAGCCCTTCGTCGAAGTTGCCAACGCCCCCGCCCAGCAGGATGCACAGCGACTCCATCACCTCGCGCAGCGTCACATCGCCCGAGGCGCCGCCACCACCATCTCCCTCGGCCTTGTCCAGGTACGAGTGGATCTCCTCGCGACGCTCTGGCTCCGTATCCAGGACGTACTTCAGGTGCATTACCCCGAACGCCAGGTGCCGCGATTCGTCCTGTGCGCTCATCCGGAAGATTCGCTTCTCGGCGTCGGTCTGTCCGATAAGCTCCCCCATCCTGAACATCGACTGGACGAAGCCCTCCGCCTGCACATGCATCAGCACTGACATCTCCGTGAAGTCGCGTGCTTCGATGAGCGTCCGCAGACCGTTTTGGCCCTGCGCCAGCAGCCCGCCGCCGTTCACCAGCGCGCGCTTCCGGAAGACGTCCGTGTGCCGCGCCTCGTCCATGATCTGCGTCATCAGGAAGAGCCCGGCCTCGAAGTCCTGTGCGCTCACGAAAGGCATCCACTGCCCGGGCACGTCCCCCGCGATGAACTCGACTTCCGTCAGCATCGTGCACAGCTGGCACATCGCCCGCTCGAGGTCGTCGGGCAGCTGCTCGAGCGTGTCCCACGGGATGTCGCGTGCGGAAGACCACTGCCGCTGCGTTGCCTCTTCGTAGAGCATCATGCAGTTCTCGGCCCACACGTCGGCCTTGGACATGTACGTCGGCCCAAACCGCGCTGCGTCCGGGCGCGCGATGGCGCCCCGCATCCGGTACGTCATGTCGCCCGCCCCCCGGGCTCCGTCCGAATACCGCCCAAGGTTGATCTCCTTGAGCGTCATGCCCTTCTTGCCGGCCTCGGCTGACACCGAATCGTCGTAAAGGTTCAGCCAGGAAAGGTCCAGGCCTGGGGTCGTCGCCGGGTTTGCTGCCATGGATTCGCCGTCCCTCCGCGTGTTAGACGCGCTCAGTCTAGCCCCCGCTCGGGCCATTCTCAAGCGAAATGCTACCGGCAGGTAAGTTCGCTTGGCCCTAAAAGCAGTCGGCCGGCCGGATGAACGTCAAGTTCACCCCTTATCCACTCCGCCCTGCCGGTCGAATCCCTCAATACAACGTTTGGGAGGACGTAACCCATGGAACGAGCCACCGACAGCTGTCCATACCCCGAAGCCACCCGCGCGCTCCGCTGCCAATCCTGTACCGCCAACAACCACGGGCTGCCGCCCTGCGCCCTCACCTGGCTGGCAACCCGGCTCGGACGCCAGGAGAACCTCTCGGTTATCCGGCTCCGCGAGTCGCCGAAGGCTGCATAGCCGCCCTTTGAGCCAGGAGCGCCTCGGTCTCGCGGCACCACTCAACGAACGCTTCCTCCATCCCCACCCCTCCGCGCACCGTGAGAAGGGCGCCGAACTTCCATCCGTCCATCGTCGACGGGTCCTCTCCGCCGAGCGAATCCGCGATCACCCGGTAGCTCGCCAGCCGCTCCTCGTGCCGCTCCCGGTGCTTCCCCAGCGCCCGCCGAGCCTGCTCTGGGTCGACCAGGCCATACGACCACACCTTCACCATGAACTCATCCTTCACCAGCGTTAGCGGCGAAGGCGACGTCACCCACTCCTGCAGCGAGGAGACCCCGTCGGGCGTTATCCGGTACACCCGCTTGTCCGGCCGGCCAACCTGCGCGACGACCTCGCTCACCACAAGCCCGTCCTCCTCGAGCCGCGCCAGCTCCGGGTAAATCTGCTGAGACCTCGCATGCCAGAAGTAAGCCACGCTCTGGTCGAACGTCTTCGTCAGCTCGTAGCCCGAAAGCTCCCGGGCCGCGAGCAACCCCAGGATTGCGTATCGCAGCGACATCGCCCACAGTGTCGTACCCTCCCCCCTTGTTCGCCAGCGGTGCATCTGCACCCTGGCTCATGACAGGATCAGAGCGTGCCCAAACAGGTCTCCAACGTCGCGACCGACGATTACCTCACCACCATCTACCGCCTCCACCACGACGAGGGGGCGGAGGTTATCGCCGTGCGCCTCGCCGATCGCCTCGAGATCACTCCGCCCTCCGTAGCCGGAATGCTCAAGCGTCTTCAGCGCGATGGCCTCGTCCGCGTCGACTCCCGCAAGCACATCCAACTCACCCCGGAAGGCCTCCGCAGGGCGGAAAAGATGGTCCGCCGCCACCGCCTCGCCGAGTGCCTCCTCACCGAAGTCCTCAAGGTCGATTGGTGGCGGGCCTATGAGGAAGCCCACCTCCTTGAGCATGGCATCTCCGATGTCACCGAACCCCACCTGTATGAGACCCTCGGTCGGCCCAACCGGAGCCCATTCGGCTACCCCATCCCGGGCGTGGGCGTGGTTGATACTCTTTCCATGCGTACCCTGGCAGACGTCCAGGAGGGTGAAACCGTCGAGGTCGACCGCGTGTTCGAAGAGGACGAGCGCCTCCTCCGTTTCTTTCACGATGAGAGCATTCGTCCCGGCGAGGCCGCGACGATTCTTTCCGTCGAGCCCTACCGGGGCACCGTGACAGTAAGAATCGGCTCCCGCGAAGTGGTCATGGGCACCCAGGTCGCAAACCGAATCTGGGTTCGAGACCACGGCTCCTAGCGTCAGCTATCGTGCTCGCCGGTACGCGCTCCGATTCGGGGTTCTACCACTCCGCAACACGGGAAACCTGCCGATTGTTAAACGGATGGCACCCCCTGCCCCCGCGCAACGACCCTCCGTGCTCCTCGTGGAAGACGACCCCACGCTTGGACAGCTCTTGTCCCTGAGCCTGGAGCCGTTCGCCGATGTCGAGTTGGCTTCCAGCGGCCGCCAGGCTCTCGAAGTCGCTGCCTCTCGGATCTTCTCCGCCGTTGCCAGCGATATCAGCCTCGGGGACGTTTCGGGGCTAAAGGTCATCGCCGCCATCCGGGCAACCATGCCCGATGCAGGCATCGTTGCCATGACCGGGATGGCCGAGATCGAAGTCGCCGTCAACTCAATGAAGGCTGGCGCCGACGACTTCATCACCAAGCCGTTCGACCCCGGTATGCTCTGGCACACTCTCAACAAAGCCATAGACCTTCGCAGACAGCGGACCGAAGCAGACAAGGCCGAAGCCTATCGGACCCTCGCCTACACCGATGCCCTTACCGGTTGCCACAACCGCCGCTTCATCGATGAGTGCCTCGCCGAGGCGGTCGACACCGCCCGCCGGGAGAGCACCCCGCTCACCGTCGCCTACTTCGACCTCGACAACTTCAAGCTGCTCAACAACTTCGCCGGGTTCCAGAAAGGCGATGACCTGCTACAGGCAGTCGCACTGATCATGACCGAGGAGTTCCGCGAGCCGAGCTGCGTCGGTCGTTTCGGTGGCGATGAGTTCGTCGCCGTCCTGCCCGGCGTAACCGTCACCGGGGCCGAGGCCATCTGCGCCCGCGTGCGGCACCGTGTCGCCGCCGTGGAGCTGCTGAACGGGGTCAGCATCAACCTCCCTGTCCGCGTGAGCGTGGGCCTCGCACAGGTCCGCGGCACCCAGACGCCCCGCGACCTCGTCGCCGAAGCGGAAGACGAAATGTACGTCGACAAGGCCTCCATGCCCCTCGTGGCACTCGGGGACCTGGCCGGCGGCAGCGCACGTCACGCGGGCATCGGCAACTTGAGGGCGCTCCGCGGCCTCGTCAAAGCCATCGACAGGCGCGACGCTTACACCCGCTATCACAGCGACTATGCGACCCGCCTCGCTCTTTCCCTCGCAGTGCGCGTTGGTATCGATGAAGCAAGCCTCAATGGGATCGCCCTCGGCGGGCCCATTCACGACCTCGGCAAGATCGTCGTCCCCGACGAGATCCTTCGGAAGCCCGGTCCGCTCACAGCCGAAGAACGCCGCCTCATGGATAGCCACCCCGTCATGGGCGCGGCTATCACCTCCGCGGTTATCGACTGCGATGCGGTTGTTGACCTCGTCCGCCACCACCACGAGCGATTTGACGGTGCTGGCTATCCCGCCGGCCTCAAAGGCGAAAACATTACGCTGGCCACCCGGCTCTTCAGCCTTGGCGATGCCTACAGCGCGATGGTCACGGATCGCCCCTATCGGAAGGGCCTGTCTGTGGAGCGCGCCTTGGAGCAGCTGCGTCAGGGCACGGGCACGCAGTTCGACCCCGACCTGGCTCGCGAGTTCATCCGGATGCTGGACGAGGAAGCGTTTCAGGCACTCTCGACCGCAGCCTGACACCGCGTCACCCGGTATGGCGGGCTACACCGCCTGGCGGTACTGCTTCCACGGCTCAAGCTCATCCGGCTCAACATCCTCGGTCCCCGGTACCAGCGCCACCGGCTGATTGACCGCCGCTGTCTCCACCTCCTCCGAACTCCACCCCACCACCTCCTGCGAAAGGAACGCCGCCACCTCATCGGTATCCGAAGCCACGATCACGAAGTTCCGCGCCTGGCCCTGGAATGGGCGGTCGGCGTCCGGCGAAAACTTCGTCCCCTCGGCCGTCGCAACGCGGCCGTCCTTCAAGAAAATGGTGAAGCGCTTCAACTGGTTCCTCCCGGGGTATCCCACACTAAGAGTCGACCTTTTCTGGTCCGCTGCGCACCCCAAAAGCCCACCAACCGTCTACACTTCCACTCCCCACCAGGAGGACCTGTATGACTCGGCTTCCCCTTGCCACCCGCGATGACTTCCCCGAAGAGCTCAAGTACGTTTGGGACCGAACCGTCGCAGGCGAAACCCCACCCAACATCTTCCGCGTCATGGGCAACAACCCGCCCCTCCTCCGGAACTACCTCCGCCTTGGAAACAGCCTGTGGGGCGATTCAGGCCTCGATACCGCAACCCGCGAACTCATCATCCTCCGGACTGCCTTCCTCGCCCGCAGCGTGTACGAATGGCACCAGCACGTCCGCATCGGTCGTCAGGCCGGCCTCACCGACGACCGCATCAAAGCCCTTCAGGATTGGCGCAACTCCAACCTCTTCTCCGATCCCGAGCGCATCCTCCTCGACTACGCAGATGCTGTCGCGGAGTCGCCCCACCCCCGACAGGAACTCCACGATGCCATGGCGAAACACTTCCCTCCCGCCACCATCGTCGCCGTCAATCTCCTCGTCGGCTTCTACCAGATGACCGCCCGCTTCCTCGGCGGTATGGAAGTCGAAACCGAGGAACCCTTCATCGGCTGGGATCTGTAACCCACGCACCCTCGCCTGCCGGTAGCCTGGGTGTCGACGCCCGCCGAGCGTGCCGAGATTCAGAGTGATGACCACCTTGCCCGCCCCACCATCCTGGACTGCAATTTCGGCTGGCTGGCGCCGTTCGCCGACCTGGCAGAAGGTCGCGGCGATACTCGTGCTCGCCTCCCAGGTCTCTGCCGTAGCGTGGAGCGTTAGTAACGCCGACCCTCGAGAGACAGCGATCCGCTTGGGCTCTGCCCTCGTTCTCGTGGGCGCCGGGCTCTACCTTTGCTGGCGGCGCGGCGCGACTGCGGCACCGGTCCGGCCATCTGAAACCGAACGGCGCGGTCCGTTCGAGGCGGTCGTGGCAGGCTGGCATGCCTCACCCCTCTGGCGGCACGCGATCACCGTGGTGGTGGAGGCTCTGGCGCTTCTCCAGCTCGGCTTGGCCATCGCGGGCGGGGATAGCCGAAGCGTGGCCCTCACTGCGGTCTGGGCCTTCGTCATCTTCCCGGCTCTCACTCTTGGCGCTCTCTGGTACCGCGGCCGGGCCGCTCCTGTGGCGAGGCGCGCGCCGGAAGCGCTGAGCTAGCCGAACAACAAGTCGACTAGCTCCTGTCGTCCGATCCCGTGGTGAGCAGCCACGTCCGCGAGGATACCGGCCAGGGTGCCCACGCGAAGCGACGCATGCCGCGGGATGGTTATGTGGTGCTCCCCGGCGGTTCCCGTGGTCAGTCTCAGATGGCTCCCCGTTTGTCGGTCGACCGAGTACCCGAGACGCCGCAGCGCCCCGGCAAGGTCTTCGCCGCTGAGGTCGCGGGGCAGCCGAGTCATACGGCGATGATGTCGTCATGCACGAAGTGTAGCCTGATCACCCTCGGAGCCCGGCCGTCATCGTAGTGGGCCTTCACCGCGTCCCGGACTCTCTCCTTGAGCTCCGGCACATCGTCCGCTTCGGTGAATATCGACTCTCCGAGCGCACGAGCTGTGTACCCGCCCTCCGGGTCTTCCTCCACCACGAAAATGATCTCTTCCATCCCCAGAGCATAGCGAGTTCAGCCCCGCCGGGATAACCGCCCCTGGGCTCCGCCGGTCCGCGACCGGGCAACCGAGTTCACGCGCCGGCCGTCCGCACGCGCTACTATGCGGTCGGCCTCCGGAGGGACACCCATGACCACCACAACCCCACCCACAGCCCCGGCCAACGTCGGCCCCGAACGCCCCGCCGGCCAGGGGCTCGACCACAACCAGGAAGAATCCGGCAACCTCGCCATCCACAAGCTCCTTGCCACCGAAGACGGCCGCGCCTGGACTGACTTCGTCGCCACCTACCGTGAACCCCGCGATGGCTCCGGCGCCTACGAAGCATGGTCCCTCCGCGGCATGGTCCGCTGGGCTCGCACCTACGCCCCCACGGGCGGCTACGCGTACCAGGTACTCGATGTCGTCGGAGAGAACCCGCTCGAACGGCAGGATCCGTTCGCGCTCTCTACCTACGACGATGAACTGGCAGCCGGCAACGATCCGTCCGACCCCCAGCGCGCGTTCGTCGATCCTGGCAACCTCACCTACCCCTACGCCTACGAGCGCATCTCTCAGCTGTTCGATAGCCCCAACGCCCCCGACCTCGTCGTGAACCCGAAGAGCTACGCCTACGGCCGCCAGCCCGGCCAGCACGGCTCGCTCGATGTCATCCAGTCGCGCTCGCCGCTCATCTTCGCCGGCCCCGGCGTCCGCAAGGGCGTCCGGGTCACCGCTGAGTCCCGCCAGGTCGATGTCGCCCCCACCATCGCCCATCTCATGGGCTTCCCGCCCATCGACGGCAGGGACTCGTCCGGGCGCACCAGCACCCAGCGGGGCGTGGCCCCGGATGTCTACTTCAAGCGCCAGGACGGCCGCGTCCTCGATGCCATCCTCGATGGCTCGGATGCTCGCCCCGAGCAGGTCATCATCCTCCTGCTCGATGGTCAGTCCCATACCGAGCTCTGCTGGCGTCTCGAAAACCAGCCCGAAGGCATCCCTCACCTCCGCCGCCTGATCGCCGAAGGCGCCATGCTGGAGCACGGCAGCATCACCAACTTCCCCAGCATCACCTGGCCCAGCCACAACGCCATCGGCACTGCCTGCTGGAGCGGCCACCACGACATCGTCAACCCCTCCTACTACCTTCGCGCCACCCGCGAGACCGTCTCGCCCCAGGGCCAGCAGTTCGATACCGCGAAGTTCCTCAGCCACGAAGTCGAGACACTCTACGAAGCTTTCCACCGCGTCTACGGCTCGTGGAACGGCATGGAGGGTGCGTTCACCGCCTCGATCAACGAGCCGTGCACCCGCGGCGCCGACCACGCCAGCCTCGAACGTCAGCTCGTAGGCGACCGCGAGCGCCTCAAGGAGCTCACGCGCGAGACAGACCACGAGATCAGCCCCCGCTGGGCCAACGAATTGGAGGCCACCAGTCATCACCTCATCGGCCTCGTGGATAACCGCGCCCTTGGCCAGGCCCGGCAGCTCATGCTCGACGACTCCCATCCCTTCCCGAAGCTCATCTACATCGAGCTCACCGTCCCGGACGCCGCCGCCCACGACTACGGCCCCCACCACGACGGCGCCCGCGAGGCCCTCGACGAGTCTGACCGCCGCATCGGCCACATGCTCCAGATCCTCGATGAGCAGCATCGCTACGACTCCACCCTCTTCGTCATCACCACCGACCACGGGATGGCCATCCAGGATGTCGAACTCCGCGCCAACCCGGCCCGCATCCCCGAACGCGATGGCATGGCCGCTGTGACCTGCGAACCCCTCGTCTACCTCCGAGACCTCGATGTCGCCATCCAGGTCGCCCACGACGGCCGCACTGCGCAGATCAGCGTGCTCGACAACGACCCTGACCAAACCGGCCAACGCCCGCCTGTCCTCGGTGCCACCATCCTCGTCACGGACCACCGCGACGGGAAGCTCGCTACAGTCCGCACCGACGAAGGCGGCAGCGCAGGCGTCTCCCTCCCGGCCGACCTCGAGCCCGCCGAACTCCGCGTGGCCATTCGCGCCGAGGGCTTCAACCCCCGCCACATGCTCATGGACGGCTCGAATCTGGCTCTCGATCTCCGAGAAGTGCTGTACAGCAAGTAGCGTGACGCCGGCCACGAAGACGGCCGCCGGTGGGTCCGGCGGCCGTAATAGCTCGGTTGGGTAGAGAAGCCTAGACGGGTGGCTCCGCGATTGCCGCCACCGGCGGGATAGCCTCGTTCTTCAGCAGCGCCTCGATGGTGAACCCGAGGTCGCCCTTCTCGCAGAGCGAGGAGCAGTACGTCATTCGCAACGTGCTCGGCGACCGGCGCCAGTCGTAGCGGAGGTCACAGCGCACACACACGCGGATGTTGCTCAACTGCAGTCCGGTAGGGCCAGGGCCGACTTCGACCAGGTTTTCGTTGTTGACGGCCATCGCTGGCCTCCGTTCCGGGGCGGGGTACCCCAATACTTCTATTTTGATAGTAACGCAGGTCGGCTGTTCGTTCCAGCGGCCTGTCTGGCCACCGTTAGGAAAGTCGTCTTGCTTCTTCACCCAGTCTCGCCGTCGGCCCGCCCGCCCGGCCACCGACATTCGACCGCGATTTGCTACGTCCTTCGACTGAGCTCCAGGTCAGGCAGCTGCCGGGGAGAGCCCGAGAGGCTGTTCCGCGCGTGGCGCGGGGTGCCAGTCGCGGACCAGGGCGTCGATGGTGAAGCCCAGGTCTGCGGCCTCGCAAAGCGAACCGCAGTAGGTCATCTTCAGAGCTGAGCTCGGCGAGCGGCGCCAGTCATATGCAACCTTGCAGCGCTGGCAATGGAACATGTTCGTGCTGGCCATTCTCGTTCTCCCCTGGTCACCGTCTGGCAACCTTGTACTCCGATAGTCGGCGTACCAGTGGGACAACGGTAGCCCCCGATTCTTACAAAGTTTCCGCGCTCCGACTCCCCGTCAGCCCTCGCGCTCCTCGAACAACTGGAACAACACACCGCCGCTGTCGCGCGGGTGGATGAACGTGTGCTTCTTCCAGTCCGAGTTAATGACCCCGCCGAACGCCTCGATCCCCTCCGCCCGGAGCCCCTCGACCGCCGCCTCCACCGACTCCACTTCGCAGCAGATGTGGTGCATCCCCTGCCGGCGTTCGTCGATGAACCGCTGGACGAAGCTGTCCGGCCGCGTCGGCTCCATCATCTCGAACTTCAGCTGGCTGTTCGGGATGCTCATCACCGCCCCCCTGTACCCGAGAGGGTCCTCTTCCCAGCTGCCCTCCACCTTCATCCCGAACACTCGCTCTTGCCACGCAACCTGCTTGTCGAGGTCTCTCACAGCCATCGAAACGTGGTCCACCCGCTTCAACCCCACGGCCCCCGGTCCCGTCGTTCGGTCCACCTGTCGGGGCTCGTGCGGAAGTGGCGTGTAGAGCTGCCAGAGGATCCCGCCGCTGTCCTTCGGGTGGATATACGTCACCCACCACTGACCATCGTTCATGACACCGCCAAACGGCTCGATGCCCAGGTCGTCCTTCATGAGCCTGGCCACTGCATGCACGTCCTCTACCTCCACGGTGATGTGGTGCAGCCCCGCGCCGAATTCGTCCATGAACTTCTGCACGAAGCTCCGCTCTCCCACCGGGGAGATAACCTCGAACTCGATGTCCGTCCCCGGCACCTGGCTCACGCAGCCATCGAAGTCTCCGCCTCCGGCCGGGAAGTAGTAGATGAACTTGAAACCAAGTATTCGCTCCAGCCAATCCGACTGGTTCCTCCAGTTCGGCGCAGCCATGCTCAGGTGGTCGACTCGCTTCAGCGGGATCACATGCGTCTCCGGGGCAAGGGGTGGGTATAGCCCGATATGCTACGTTTGCCCTCAGAGTCCCCGCAAATGCCCAAACCTCGCTCGGCCCTCCTCCTCGTCAATCCCACCGCGCGTGGCGTGTCAAAACGCTTCGATGGCGACCGCGTCCTTCGCTACCTCCGCAAGCGCGGCCTCGATGTCACTCTCGAAGAGCCATCCTCCGCCGTCGACGCCACCGCCCGTGCCCGGGCCGCCGCCGACCGCGGCGTCGAACTCGTCTTCGCTGTCGGCGGTG
>CAYPAZ010000053.1:0-11249 GCA_964408835.1 uncultured Anaerolineaceae bacterium | reverse complement strand
GTTCCCCGGCGAGGACGAGGGCTACCGCGCGACCGCCGCGGCCCGGCCCGGCCCCGTCCGCGAGGGCACGGTTGGTGCCGGTACCGGCGCCACCGTGGCCAAAATGCTCGGCATGGAACGCGCCCTCAAGGGCGGGGTCGGTACCGCCAGCGTCACCGGCCCTCGTGGCCTCACTGTCGGAGCACTCGTGGTCAACAACGCCGGTGGCCACGTTTTCGACCCCAACACCGGCAGGCTCGTTGCCGGACCCCGCGCCGGGCGCCGGCGCTTCGTCCCCATTCCCCGCGCTATGGAACGCCGCACTGCCCAGATGGACGCCCTCCTCGAGAACACCACGCTCATCGCCGTCGCCACCAACGCCATCCTCACCCACGGAGAAGCCCACCGCCTCGCCATCACCGCCCACGATGGCCTCGCCCGGGTCGTCCTGCCTGCCCACACCTTCGGCGATGGCGATGTCGCCTTCTCCGTCGCAATGGGCCAGGTCGAAGCTCAGCGCCATGACATCCATACCCTCGGCCTCATGACTGTCCACGCCGTCGAACGCGCCCTCCTCCGCAGCGTCCAACTCAGCACCGGCCTCCACTCGGTCCCTTCGGCGGCCGAATGGCTCTCCCATCTCGACTAGCCCGCCGCCAACGGCCGGTACCGGCTCGCTGACTCCTCACCTCTGACTTCTTCACGCAACATCCCTCCCCTCCCGGCCCCTCCCGGCATACCATGCGCCTTGAGCCATGGCCCAGATCATCCCCACCCTGCGGTTCGAACGCGAAGCCTGGCGCCTGGGCGCCCACTGGGTCGCCGGAGTCGATGAAGTCGGCGTCGGGCCTCTCGCTGGCCCCGTCACCGCCGGCGTTGTCGCGCTCCCTCCCGGCCGCCGGCTCCGCTGGTACGCCGATGTCCGCGACTCCAAGATCATCTCGCACGCTCAGCGCGTCTCGCTTGCTCACAAGATCCGCGAATCCGTCCCCTTCGCCATCGGCTGGGCCTCCGCCGAAGAAATCGACCGCATCGGCATCCTCCCCGCCCGCCGCCTCTGCATGCTCCGCGCTATCGAGCAGTTGGAGGTCCGCCCCACCGCCATCATCTCCGACGCCCTCGACCTGCCCCTTGAGGGCGTACGTCCCGTCATCGATGGCGACGCCCTCAGCGTCTCCGTCGCCGCCGCGTCCATCGTCGCCAAGGTCGCCCGCGACGCAGTCATGGATGAGATGTGCGAGACCTACCGCGGCTATGCCTTCTGCCGGAACAAGGGCTACCCCACGCCCGAGCACAAACGCTACCTCGCCCACCGCGGCCCCTGCCCTATCCACCGCAAGAGCTATGCACCCGTGGCCCAGCTCGGCCTTCCATGGTGAACCCCCGCGCCGACCTCGCCGCCTTCGGTGAGCGCGTCGCCGGCCATCGCCTCGAAGCCGCCGGCATGTCCATCATCGCTCGCAATGTCCGCACTCCCAGCGGCGAAATCGACCTCGTCGCCACCGATGGCCCCGACCTTGTCTGCATTGAGGTCCGCACCCGGCGCGCAACCCCCGGCGCCGCCGCCGAATCCCTCGGCCCGGCCAAGCTCCAGCGCATGTGGCGCTGCGCCATGGAGTACTGCGAAGCCGCCGGCCTCGACCCCGAAACCGCTCGTGTCGATGTCATCGCCATCGACCTTGGTCCCGGTGGCCAGGCGGCCCACGTCGAACACCTCCGCGCCGTCGATATCCCCGGCGACTGACCCCATGGACCGCGAAGACCTCATCGACGCCTACCTCCGCACCACCTACCTGGCCCACCTCCCTTCCGGCGACGAGGCGATCTATGTTGGGGAACCTCCCCCGGCCGGCCTGGTCTCCCTCCTCGACGAACACGGCGCCCAGGAATGGGCGTTCATCACCGCCGCCAACCCCGGCTCCGAACTTCTCTGCGTCGAGGACAACCTCGCCCAGAACTCTGCCCTCCGCGCCGAGTTCATGCGCCGGGGTGTCCCCTGGTTCCCCGGGGAGGGTATCGGCGACGACCCGTCCTGGCCCCCGGAGCCCAGCTTCCTCGTCATCGGCCTCTCCCCTGTCGAAGCCGGCCTCCTCGCCCGTGAATTCGGCCAGCTCGCCATTGTCACCGGCACCGCCACCACGCCCGCCGAACTCCTCCTCTGCGACTAACCGCACGCCCATCCCCTCTCTAGCTCCTGGCTCCCACCTTCCCGGCCCGCATCACTACGCCGCAGTGCCCCGGCACCATGACCGTCCCATCCCCGACCTCCACCTCCACGGCGTTCCCCCCAAAGCGAGGCTCCTCCGAATGGAGCATGACCTGCACCCCCTCTACCTCCACCTCCACGCTCTTCCCGAAGTTCGCCACCACCACCCGCCGCCCCTCCCCGCTCGCGATTTCCACTACCACCGCCTCCGCCACGGCCCACGCCCGGATCCCCGTCGCCTCCCTCCGTGCCCGCCGCAGCACGGGATCCTCCCGCCGGACGCGGAGCAGCTCCCGGTGGAACTCCATCCCCGCGAGCCCGAGGCCGTGCTCGCTCTCGTCCGTGTTCAGTCTTGAACGCTCGAAGGTCCTCGCGTCCTGCGGGTCCGGGATCATCTCCCGCGCCCGCGGGTCCGCGAATGCCTTGAAGTTCCGGAACTCCTCACGCCGCCCGGCCGTCACCTGCCGGCCCAGCTCCTCATTGTGGTCCGTGAAGTACTGGAACGGCGTCGTGGCGAAGAACTCCTGGCCCTGGAACAGGAGCGGTGTCGCCGGAAGCATCAGCAGCAAGAGCGTCGCCGTCCGCACGTCCGCCAGCGATTCCATCACGTTCAGCCGCTGCCCGAACGCGCGGTTCCCCACCTGGTCGTGATTCTGAATGCAGTACAGGAACTGGTACCAGGGCCGGTCTTGCGCCGGCCTTCCGCGCTGGTCGCCGTAGCCCATGTCCTCCTGCCCGCGATAGAGCCACCGGTGCTCGATCGTCTCCGCGAGCGCCTCCGCGGTTCCCGGGAATCCCGCCAGGTACCCGTCCTTCTCTCCCGTCAGGATGGTCCGCACCCCGTGGTGGAAGTCATCCGCCCATAGACCATCCATCCCGTACCCACCTTCGGACCGCGGCCGCAGGTAAACCGGATCGTTCTCGTGCGACTCCGCAATGAGGTACGGCCGCCTGCCTGGCACCCTCGTGTACTGCTCCGCCGCCTCGCTGAGCTCCGACAGGATGTGCCGCGCCGACTCGTCCCGGATCACGTGCGTCGCGTCGAACCGGAACCCATCGACGTGGTATTCGTGCACCCAGTGCAACACGTTCTCAACGAAGAACCGCCGAACCTCGCTCGCGCCCGCATCATCGAAATTGATCGCGTCCCCCCACGGCGTTGCGTGCTTCGGCGTGGTGTAGCGGTCCGAAAACTGCGCCGTGTAATTCCCGTCCGGCCCGAAGTGGTTGTAGACCACGTCCAGGACCACCGCGATGCCGGCCCCGTGAGCCGCGTCCACGAATCGCCGGAACCCCTCTGGCCCCCCATACCCCGCGAACGGTGCGAACAGGTTCACCCCGTCGTATCCCCAGCCCCACCGCCCCGGGAACGAGGCGACCGGCATCACCTCCAGTGCGCTCAGCCCAAGGTCCCGCAGCCGCGGGAGCTCGCCGATTGCCGCGTCGAAGGTCCCTTCCGGCGTCAGCGTCCCGATGTGGCACTCGTACAGCACGAGGTCCGCCACGTTCGGGGGTTGCCACCCCCCGTCGCTCCAGGGGAACCCCCCGGGGTCAATGACCTCCGAAGCGCCGTGCGGCCCCTCCGGCTGGCTCCGCGAGCACGGGTCCGGGAACCGGCCCCCGTCCAGCTCGTACAGGTACCGCGACCCGGCCCCCGGCCCCTCGACCGTCACCCTCCAGTACTCGCCGTCCCGCGTCATTGGCACAACCCGCTCCCCCGGTCCCGGGTCCAGGACCAGTGCCACCCGCTCTGGACGCGGCGCCCAAACCCGCCACGAAGTCGCGCCGCCCGCCACGAACGCCCCCAGGGTCGGCTGCCAGGCTCCGCTCATCCTTCGCTCACCAGCACCACACACGGCCTCCGCCCGAGCAACTGCTCGCAGCTCACTTCCCCTCCGCCCACCTCATCGCCCGTGAGCCACTCTCGCCAGCGACCCTCGCCCAGCCCCAGCACCGTCCCGTGCCAGCGCGGCTCGTCCTTCACCAGGCGTGTCACTACTGTCGCGACCCGCACCCCGCCGTGTTCGCGCTGGAACCCGAACACCATCCCGCCTTCCTGCCCTTCCGCCCACAACGGCCGGTACCCTCCCATGTCGAACACATCCTTGTACTCCCCTCGCAACGCCAGCAACCGCCGCGTCAGCCAGAGCCGAGTCGCCTCCGGCCCCGCCTCGTCCCCGGGCCAGGCCCGCCCACCGCCGAGCCGTGATAGCACCTCTTCCCGTACAGCGAAGTCCACCGCCCGCCGATTGTCCGGGTCGGTCAGGGCGACATTCGGAAATTCGCATCCCTGGTAGATGTCGGGGAACCCGGGCGCCGTCATCCTCACGGCTAACCCCGCGAGCGCATGCCGCTCCCCGGCCCACCGCACCCGCTCCGCGAACGTCCCCAACCGCTCGATGAACCGCGCCGCGATCCGCTCCGAGAGCACCGCGTCCACGAAGCCAAGGCAGCCAGCCTCGTACTCCTCGTCCGGGTCCGTCCACGAAGTGAAGGTCTTCATCTCGCGCATGGCTTTGGTCACGTGCTCTCGTATGCGCGCCCGGTACTCCGCATTCGCCCCGTCCTCCGGGAACGTCGCGACCAGCGTCTGGTAGATGTAGTACTCCGTGTTCGCGTCCGGAGCTGCGCCGTCTCCCCCGGCCCGCCGGTGCCGCGCGTTCAATCGCGACCATGCCCGGCTCTCCACCTTCCATTCCTTCGCCCAGAGCGTCAGCGCCGTCAGTCGGGCCCGCACGTCTTCCGAGCGCTTAGTATCGTGCGTGGACCCTGCCGACATCGCCCCCGGCCATCGCCTCGCTCGGTCCAGGAAGTATTCGTGCGCGTCCTCGGGCCGCACCCCGAACCGCCCCGGCTCGGCGCCCACCTCGTTCAGGGCGAGCAACCGGTTGTAGCGGAAGTAGGCGGTGTCCTCCATCCCCTTCGCCATCACCGGCCCCGCCACCTGCTGGAACCGGCGTCGGAAGTGCACCCGCGCCGCATGCTCATCCGCTGCGAGGTCCTGGTGCTCCAGCAGTAGCACCTCTCTCAGGAACCGCACCGCCTCCGGCGTCACCAGCGGGTCTCTCCGCCGGGCCTCTTCCAGCGCAAGCCCGATGACCCGCCCATCCCCCGCTCGCGGCTCGCCATCCACAAGGTACGTCCGGTACACCGGCATGCATGCCAGGACCGCCCCGATCGTCTCCCGCAGGCTCCTCAGAGTCGTGTCCCGGTAGAGCCGCTGCCGCTGCGCCAACCGGTACAGCTGCATGGCCAGCACGTTGATCTCCCCGGCGAACGCCGTCTCCGCCACCTGCCGCCGGGAGAGATACGCCACCTCCCGGAAGTCCACCGCCCCGCCGACCATCCGGTGGTAGCTGTCCGTCATCTCCTTCTCCGCCCGCCCGTCCACGAACAGCCCGTCCACTACCGCCATCGCGTCGTAGCCGGTCGTGCCGTCGGTCGTCCACTCGGGCGGCAGCGCCTCCTCGGCTTGCAGGATCTTCTCCACATACACCGGCACGGCCGCCCCGCCGGCAGCCTCCGCCAGCCGTGACTTCAACCGCTCCAGGTATGCCTGTGGCCGGTACAGGCCATCGATATGGTCCACCCGCACCCCGGTCACGATGCCCTGCCGCACGAGCTCGAACAGCAACCTGTGCGTCTCCTCGAACACGTCATCGCGCTCTACCCGGATCGCCGCCAGGTCGTTCACGTCGAAGAACCGCCGGTAATTCAGCTCCTCTCCCGAGACGCGCCAGTACGCCAGCCGGTAATGCTGCTCGAGCACGATCGCTTCCAGTTCGTCGAAGCTGGCAGCTTCCCCCACCCGGCCGTTCAGGTCTTCAAGCCTCCCGGCCAGCCACTCCTGGATCGCCGCCTCCCCTTCGATCGCCCGTCTCAGGTCGCCCAGCAGCCCGTCGCACTCCGCCGGCGCGGCGATACCCAGTTGCTCCGCCGCGCTCATCACCGTCGAAAGCGCCGCCGGATCGCCCATCTCCCCCTCGGAAAGTGTCACCGGTGGCACCCCGATCACACGGCGGTAGCTCCTGGGCGAAAGCGGCAGCGTGTAGTCGTAGTACGACACCACGAAGTCGCCATCCGTCAGCCGAAGCTGGATCTCCCCCGCCTCCAGCGCCGCCCCGAACGGCTGCCCCAGCACCGGAAACACCAGGACCCCCGTCGTCATCTGGGGCTGCCCCTCCCAGTCGATATCGAAGTAGTCCGCGTACGCCGATGCCTGGCCGTACCGCAGCACATCCCGGAACCATGGATTCGTCCCCTTCGCAACCCCCACATGGTTCGGCACGATGTCCACCACCAACCCCATGTCCCGCGCGGCCAGCTCGGCGCCCAGCGCGTGCAGCGCCGGCAGTCCACCCAGCTCCGGGTTCACCGTCCCGTGGTCGAGTACGTCGTAGCCGTGGGACGACCCCGGCGTCGCCCTGAAGATGGGCGAGAGGTACAGGTGCGAGACCCCCAGCCGCTCCAGATACGGCACGATCGCCCGGGCCTGTTCGAACCCGAACCCGGCGTGCAACTGGAGCCGGTACGTTGCTGTCGGTGTCCCGTACCGCCGGCTCGCCGCGTTCGCGGCCGGCGTCTCGCGGGGGCGCGCTGCGGTCTCAGCCATACCCCAACCCTACCATGCCCTCCAGGGGCCTTACGTCTCCTGGACGCGGCCCAGCCGGTGCTTCCGGGGTAAGCTCGCCCGCTCGGAGTGGTACGGCTGGAGGGATTCGAACCCCCGACCCTCGGTTCCGAAGACCGATGCTCTGTTCCGCTGAGCTACAGCCGCACGCCCCCCGATCATAGCAAACGAGCTTTTGAGTGGAGCCACTTGCCGTGAAGTAGCTTGACCATCAACAGGACATTAGGTACACCTAATGTCACACCTCGCGCCGCAATCTCCCAGGAGTGCCGTCCTTGCGTCTCCCGCTCTCGATTCTTCTCTCCATCCTCGCCCTCGGACTCGTTGCCTTCGCTGCCTGTGGCGATGACGACGACGGCGGCTCGGTCACCCTCACGGTCTACTCCGGTCGCGCTGAATCCCTCATCGGCCCTCTCCTCTCGCAGTTCACCGACGCTACCGGGATCGAGGTCGCCGTCCGTTACGGCTCCTCCGCCGAGATGGCCGCCCTGATCCTCGAAGAGGGCAGCCGCACTCCGGCCGATATCTACTTCTCCCAGGATGCGGGCGACCTCGGCGTCCTCGAGTCCGCGGGTCTCGTCTCGCCCCTCAAGTCGGAATGGCTGCAGGCTGTCGATTCCCGCTTCGTCTCCCCAACTGGCGGCTGGATCGGCGTCTCCGCCCGCGCCCGCGTCATCGTCTACAACACCGATGAGTTCAACGAAGAAACCGTCCCCGCTTCCTACAAGGACCTCACCGACCCCCGGTACCGCGGCATGGTCGGGTGGGCGCCCACCAACGCCTCGTTCCACGCCTTCGTCACCGCCATCCGCCAGCTCGAAGGCGAAGACGCCGCCCGCCAGTGGCTCGAGGACATGAAGGCCAACCGCGCCGTCGAGTTCTCCGGCAACACCCAGATCGTGGAAGCCGTTGGCCGCGGCGAAGTCACCCTCGGGCTCGTCAACCACTACTACCTCTTCCGCTTCCTCGCCGAACAGGGCGAAGGCTTCAAGGCCCGCAACGCCTTTTCCGATGCCGGGGACGCGGGCTCGCTCGTCAACATCGCCGGCGTCGCCATCATCAAAGACAACAACGCCATGTCCGCCGCCGAACGGTTCGTTGAATTCCTTCTCAGCCGGGAAGCGCAGGAGTACTTCCGTGACCAGACCTCCGAGTACCCCCTCGCTGCCGGCGTCCAGCCCAGGCCAGAGCTCCCTCCCCTCGACTCTCTGAACACCCCCGAGCTTCCCCTTGGTGACCTGGCCGATGTCCAGGCCACGCTGGACCTCCTTCGCTCCACCGGCGTGCTCCCCTAGCGCCCCCTCTTCGGTTCCCCTTGCCCGATTCTCGTCTCTCCGGGGCGCCCCTGGTGTCCTGGCGTTCTATTCCCGTCCTCCCTCGCTTCCGCCCTTCCCTTCCGCTACCGTTGATCCACGACACCCACGGGAGCCGCAATGCCCCAGCCCGTCATCCTCGATGCCACTCGCACCCCCTGGGGCAAGTTCGGCGGCGGCCTCCGCGACTACCCCGCGGCAGACCTCGCCGCCCACTGCATGCGCACAATCATCGCCCGCCAGCCCGTCGAACCCTCCAGCATCGAATCCGTCATCCTCGGCCAGGTGCTCCAGGCCGGCGCCGGCCAGCTTCCCAGCCGCCAGGCCCTTGTCGCCGCCGGCCTTCCCGATACCACCCCAAGCGACCTCGTGAACAAGGTTTGCGGCAGTGGCATGCGCGCCGTCACCCTCGCCGGCCAGCTCATCGCCGCCGGCGAGCTCAACCTCGCCTTCGCTGGGGGCATGGAGTCGATGACCAACGTCCCCTACTACGACATGCGGACCCGCTGGGGCGCTCGCATGGGCGATGTCCAGCTCATCGATGGCATGGTTTACGACGGCCTCTGGTGCGCCTTCGATAACTGCCACATGGCCGTTCATGGCGATACTGTCGCCGCCCGCCGCGAAATCTCCCGCGAAGAGATGGACGAGTGGGCAGTCATCAGCCAGCAGCGCTGGGGCGCGGCCTTCGACCGCGGCTACTTCGACCGCGAAGTCACCGCCGTCCCCAATCTCCGCAACCCCAACCACCCCGTGCTTGAACGCGATGAAAATCCCCGGCCGCGATCGAGCGTCGCCGGTCTCTCCCGCCTCTCCCCGGTCTACGAGACTCGCGCCATCACCCCGGGCAACGCCCCCGCCGTGAACGATGGCGCTGCCGTGCTCCTGATGGCTTCCGAAGACCACGCCCGGGAGCTCGGAATCGAACCCCTCGCCCGCGTCCTCGGCCACGCAGAAATCGCCGTCAAGCCCTCCGAGTTCCCCGTTGCCTCCGCCCACGCCATCCGCAAGCTGCTCGCCACCACCGCCGTCGCGCTCGAGGACGTCGCCGTCATCGAATGCAACGAAGCCTTCGCCTGCGTCCCCCTGATCTGCGGCCAGGAACTCAACTGGGACCCCGAGAAGGTCAACCGCCACGGCGGCGCCGTCGCCATGGGGCACCCCATCGGGGCAACGGGCGCCCGCCTCGCCCTCACCGTCGCCTATCAGCTGCAGGAGCTCGGTGGCGGCCTCGGAGTCGCCGCCGTCTGCTCTGGTACCGGCCAGGGCGATGCCATCCTCCTCGAGGTGCGTTAGCCGTGACATCCGAAGAGCGTGCCAGTGAACAGCGCTACCGCCCGGATGTTCTCAAGGCCTATGAAGGTGAAGGCATCACTGTCTCCTGGGAGCCTTCCCTCTGCATCCACGTCGCGAACTGCATCCGCCGCCTCCCCGGCGTCTTCGACCCGATGGCGCGCCCCTGGGTCAAGCTCCAGGGAGCCAACCCCGATGATGTCGCCGAAGCCGTCCTCTCCTGTCCCACGGGTGCCCTCCGCTTCGAACGCACTGACGGTGGCCCGCAGGAATCGCCGCCCGTCCCCGCCACCATCCAGCCCCGCCTCAACGGCCCGCTCTTTGTCCGTGGCGAAGTGGACATCATCGACGCTCGCGGGGACGTCATGCGGACGGCAACCCGCGTCGCCCTCTGCCGCTGTGGTCACTCCCGGAACAAGCCGTATTGCGACCTCAGCCACCGCGCCGCCGAATTCAAGTCCTGAGTCCGAGCCAGGGGCCGGCGTTCGGGGGTGCGCTACCGCCGAACGATCGGTAGACTTCCCCGCGGTGACCGACGGACACCGGATCAAGGAGGCCCTCCCTTTTGTTCACGCGGATACTCAAGTTCACGCCTATGGCGGCCCTCGCCGCACTCGTCGTCGCTGGCGCGACTGTCCTGTCGCCCGGCCAGGCCGTTGCCCAATCGTCCACGCTCGTCATTCGCGCAGGCGCAGGCGAATCTGGCTACGCCATCAACCAGTTCCTTCCCAACGCCGTCACCGTCCAGGCGGGCGACACCGTGACCTGGGAATTCGAATGGTTCGAACCCCACAGCGTCACCTTCGGCCCCATCGCCGGTGACCCCTCTCAGCCGACCCACGGCTCCGGCCCCTTCGACTACGCTGGCGGCTTTGCCAGCTCTGGTCTTGTTTTCGGGAACCCGGCCAGTCCTCCTACCTTCTCTATGACGTTCACCCAGCCCGGCACCTACACCTACGACTGCATCATCCATCCTCAGCAGACGGGCACCATCAACGTTGTCGCCAGCGGCGCCACGACGTCACAGGCCCAGGCCGATGCTCTCGGGGCGAACGTCTACACCTCGAACATCGCCGCCATTAAAGCCATCGCAGCCCAGGTCGGAGCGACCGCCGGGGCCGTGACCCCCAAGCCGACCGGTGGCAACAAGTACAGCCTCATCGTTGGCGCCCTCTCCCCCGCCGGCGACGACGCCATGCAGTACTTCCCCGGCAGCGTCAACATCAAAACCGGCGACAGCATCGAGTGGGTCTCCACCATCCCCGTGCCCCACTCCGTCACCTTCGGGGAATACCCCGGCGGCGACCCCTTCGCAGCACCCGTCACCAAGCCGGCCGCTACCTACGATGGCACAGGCTATTGGGACAGCGGCATCATCGGCATCGACTTTCCCAACGGCACCAGCTTCGAGATGACTTTCTCCAAGGCTGGTAGCTACACCTACTACTGCATCCTCCATGCCGATCAGGACATGGTGGGCGTGGTCAACGTCGACACCACCGCCACCCCGATCCCGCCTAAGACGGGCGCGGGCCTGGCTGAAGGTGGCGGCACAACGGCATGGTCCGCCTGGCTTGCGGCCCTTGGCCTCGCTGTCATCGCGCTCGGCACCGGCGCCGTCTTTATCACAACTCGCCGCTAGCCACGGCTCAGGGCACCATCCTTCGGGGGCGGTCACAACGGCCGCCCCCGAACCGCGCCCGGAGATCCATGAGCCGTCATCTTGTCCTCCCGCTCGTCCTGCTCATCCTTGCCCTCGGCGCTGCCTGCTCTGGCGACGACGCCGGCCCCTCGCCTTCCGCCAGCCCCTCGGCCTCCCCCACCGCCG
>CAYPAZ010000052.1:8797-11350 GCA_964408835.1 uncultured Anaerolineaceae bacterium | reverse complement strand
TTAGCCATATGACCATGCCGCCCACGTCCAACGTCCGTATCACCACCATCGAAGGTGAGATGCGCGAAAGCTACCTCGATTACGCCATGAGCGTCATCGTCGCCCGCGCCCTCCCCGATGTGCGCGATGGTCTCAAGCCCGTCCAGCGCCGCATCCTCTGGGGAGCCTTCGAAGCCGGCGCCCGCGCCGGGACCGGGTACCGCAAGTCCGCAGCCATCGTCGGCGATGTCCTCGGCCGGTATCACCCCCATGGCGATGGCCCCGTCTACGAAGCCATGGTCCGCATGGCTCAGGAGTTCTCTCTCCGCTACCCCCTCTTCGATGGCCAGGGCAACTTCGGCTCCGTCGATGGCGACCCCCCCGCCGCCATGCGCTACACCGAAGCCCGCATGTCCCAGCTCGCCGAAGAACTCCTCGCCGATATCGAGCAGAACACTGTCGATTTCGTCGAAAACTACGACGGCCGCCACATGCAGCCCGGGGTCCTCCCGGCGCGTATCCCCAACCTGCTGCTCAACGGTTCCGCCGGCATCGCCGTCGGCATGGCAACCAACATCCCGCCCCACAACCTCAACGAAGTCTGCGACGCCGTCATCCTCCTCATCGAAACTCCCGAGGCCACCCTCGATGATGTCCTCAAGATCGTCAAGGGCCCCGACTTCCCCACAGCCGGTATCGCCCTCGTTGGCAAAGACTCCGAACAGGTCCGCCTTGCCTACGGCGAAGGCCACGGCCGCGTCACCATGCACGCCCGCACCTTTATAGAGGAAAGCGCCCGTGCCGGCCGCACCATGCTCGTCGTCACCGAGATCCCCTACCAGGTCAACAAGGCAACCCTCATCGAGAAAATCGCCGACCTCGTCCGCGATAAGAAGATCGAAGGCATCGCCGACCTCCGCGACGAGTCCGACCGCCACGGCATGCGCATCGTCATCGAGCTCAAGCGCGAAGGCCAGGTCGCCCAGATCAAGAACCTCCTCTACAAGCACACCGCCATGCGCTCCACCTTCGCCATCAACATGATGGCCATCGTCGATGGCTCTCCACGCCGCATCGGCCTCAAGCGCGCCCTCGAGTACTACATCGACCACCGCCGCGAAGTCATCCGCCGCCGCAGCGAATTCCAGCTCGAAAAAGCCCGCGACCGCGAACACATCCTCGCCGGCCTCCTCAAAGCCATCGATATCGTCGACCAGGTCATCGCCACCATCCGCGGCGCCGATTCCGCCAACGCCGCGCTCGAACTCCTCCAGGGCGCCGTCCCCCTCCCCCAGCCCGTCCTCGACCGCTTCCGCCAGTCCCGCATCCCGGCCCCCGCCCGCAACCCGTTCGATTTCAGCGAACTCCAGGCCCGCGCCATCCTCGATATGCAGCTGCGCCGCCTTGCCGCCCTCGAACGCCAGACACTTCAGACCGAGTACCAGGAGATCATCGAAAAGATAGCCTTCCTCGAAGACCTCCTCGCCAACCCCCGCAAGATCGACTTCCTCATCCGCGATGACATGGTCGAGATCAAGAAGAAGTACGGCGATGAGCGCCGCACCGAGATCGTCGAAGCCGACCCCGAGGACTTCCGCGAAGAAGACCTCGTCCCCCACCAGGAGAGCGTCATCACCCTCAGCCAGCGCAACTACATCAAGCGCACCGCGCTCGAAGAGTTCCGCGTCCAGCGCCGTGGCGGCGTCGGCGCCCGTGGCGCTGCCATCCGCGAAGAAGACGCCGTCATGAAGCTCTTCGTCTGCGATACCCACGATAACCTCCTCTTCTTCACCGACCGCGGGAAGGTCTACCACCTCCGCGGCTACGACATCCCCGATTCCCGCAAGCAGAACCGCGGCACACCAATCGTCAACCTCATCGAAATCGACCAGGCCGAGCGCGTCACCGCCATCGTCGTCGTCAAAGACTACGAACGCGACTTCATGCTGCTCGCCACCCGCAACGGCATCATCAAAAAGACCCGCCTCAAGGAATTCGAAGAAGTCCGCCGCAACGGCAAGATCGCCATGCGTATCGATGATGGCGACGAAGTCATCGCCGCCCGCCTCGCAACCGATGAGACCAACGTCCTCCTCGTATCCAGCGAAGGCCAGGCCATCCGCTTCAAGATCGATGACCTCCGCGATGCCTCCCGCACCAGCGGCGGCGTCCGCGGCATGCGCCTTCCCTCCGGTGGCTATGTCGTCGGCGTCGAAACCGTCGACGACGGCGATGACCTCCTCATCATCTCCGAACTCGGCTTCGGCAAGCGCACCGCCGTCCAGGAATACCCCCTCCAGGGCCGCGGCGGTCAGGGCGTGAAGACCCTCAACATCACCGATAGGACCGGCAAAGTCGCCGCCTGCCGCATCGTCACCCCCGACCAGGAACTCATGCTCGTCTCCGTCGATGGCATCGTCATCCGCACCGCGGTCGATACCATCTCCCGGATCGGACGCAACACCCAGGGCGTCACCATCATGCGCGTCGGCGAAGGCGATACCGTCGCCGCCATCGCCGCCATCACCATGTCCAACGCTGCCGGCGCCCCACCCGCCGAAACCCCCACAACCC
>CAYPAZ010000052.1:936-8787 GCA_964408835.1 uncultured Anaerolineaceae bacterium | reverse complement strand
AACGGCGCCGCCTCCAACGGCCAACTCCCCCTCACCGACAACTAACCCGTAGTCGCGACCCTCAGTGGTCGCGGGCGACCCCAGCAACCCGTGCCTCGCTCCATCTCGACCGCCCGGGTTCTCTTCTTCTTTTTGTTGCTCTATGCGATACTGTCCCCGAGCCGGACCGTGCCAGGCTGTGCCCCTTAACGGGGTGGGTCCGGTTCGCGGCACACACAACTGACGGTCGAATCGCGGAGGAGCTGGATGCGCAGCGGTTGGGCACTCGGGCTGTTCCTGACAGCTGTCCTCTTCGCCGTGCTCGCTTGCACCGGCGACGCTCAGGATGAGCCTGACCAACATGGCGTCATCTCCGACGCCGCTCTCGAGCAATTCCGCTCCGAGACCGACAACCCCCGGCACCACGAGATGCTTGCAGACGGCGTCGTATCGTTCGCCGAGTACGAGGAGGTGCTGCTGGCGTACGCGGCGTGCACCGCCGATATCGGCGTCGAGGTCCGCCTGACGCTGCGTTACCAGGGCAAATTCTTCGAGATTCTGACGAACATTCCAGGTGACGCCGCTCCAGAGGTGTTCGAACAGGATGACGAGTGCTACTGGCGAGAGGTCGGCCCAATCAATCAGCTCTGGGGTCTGCAGAATCAACCCACTGAACAGGAGATCCAGCAGGCCCGGGCAGCCCTGGCAGCATGCCTCCGCGACTCCGGCATCGAGGTGCCCGAAGATGCGACCTCCGACGACTTCGCCAACCTGCCACCCAGCCGCTCCTTCGTACTGTGCGCCGAGCGCATCGGCGAAGAGTTCGGGATCCCTGGCTTCGGCGGCTGACGCATGCGTCTGCTCCGTCTCCTCCTACTGGTCCCTTTCCTCCTCGTCGCCGCCTGCACTGGCGACGCTCAGGATGAGCCGACCCCACATGGCGTCATCTCCGACGTGGCGCTGGAACAGTTCCGCTCCGAGACCGACAACCCGCGACACCTTGAGATGTTGGCCGATGGCCACATCTCCTTCGCGGAGTACGAAGAAGCAGTCCTCGCCTACGTGGCATGCGCTACCGGCAGGGGCATAGACGTTCACGTTGAGCTCCGCTTCCAGGGCAAACACTTCGAGATCCGCGCGACCTACCCGGGTGACCGGGCTGAGGAGCTGTCGGCGCTGAACGACGAGTGCTTCCTTCGCGAAATTGGCCCGATCCGGCCGGCATGGGGACTTCAGAATCAACCCACTGAGCAGGAGCTCCAGCAGGCCCGCGCCGCTCTCGCCGCCTGCCTCCGCGACGCTGGGGTAGATGTGCCCGAGGATGCGACCTCCGACGATTTCGCCAACCTCCCACTCACTCGGACGTTCGCTCAGTGCGCCGAGCGCATCGGCGAAGAGTTCGGCATCCTCGGCTTCGGCGGCTGACCCCCGCCTGCGCTAAGCCGACCTACGCCCGGATCACCCACCTCCTCACGATCTCCGAGCACGCAGTCCATCGGCGGAATCCCCCGCGCAAAGATGGCCCGTAGCGGGTGATTGACGACCCATACACCCTCGGCGGATCCTCTCCTAAGCAGCGTCTCATCGCGAGGCGCGGGCTAGCGTAAGGGTCAAGACTCATGGCAAAGCGGTTGGTGCTCGGCGCGCTGGCGGGGACGGCCACCTTTCTGGCGGCCTTCGTCGCCGTCAGCGAAGGACCGTGGGGGGCAGACGCCCAGGACGACCCCGCGGTTGCGACGCCCGGCCCGGCAGCAGGCCCGGGCGCTGACCCCGCTGGCGCTCCACCCGGCCTTGATCCCCCGGGGGCTGTGCTGGTCGAACTCCTCGACCTCGCCGGGATGGCCGTCCACGTGACCCGCCTCGAGTACCACTGGTCGGCCGACACCGCAAGCCCACTGGCCGGACAGGAGATCTTCGGCGACACCTGGCTCGAATTCGACTCGGCTGGTGTCCCGACGGCGTTCATCGGGATCTACTCCCTCGCCGATGGCACCGTCGTCCAGACCATCACCCAGGATCGAGAGTCCGAAACCGTCCAGCTGGGCCAGCCCGTCCCATCAGGTCGCCCGGATGGTTCAATGACGTGCAGCCATTCCGCGCCGTCTTCCATTCGGCGGCTGCTCCTGAATCTCCCCCCGGTGGTGACGCCGCTTGAGATGGAGCGTGGTGGGTACGCACGCTCCGGCGACACGTGGGCAAGGGCGCGAGAGGAGGCTGGCTTCCACATCCACCGGACCGTCACCGTCGATGAGATCGGCCGCGTCCTTGCGGAGCGCACCGTCGTGCATGACGCGGCCGGGGCGCTGGCCGCGGAAACTCGAATCGCCACGCTCACATTCACCGTCCATGCTTCCTTGCCGGAAGGCCGCGCTGTCCGATCCGCGCTGGAGGTATGCGGATGAAGGCCGCGTCCATTGATCCAGTCCTGGTCTTCGCGGGACTCGTTGGCATGACCTCGCTCCTGCTCCTCGCCGCATGCACCGGCGACGACGACACCCCCAGCCCCTCCCACACCGCCACCACCTCCAGCTCCACCCCCTCCCTCGAGGACCTCCTCGCAGCCTTCGACCCCACACCTGCCGCCCTCGACCCCTCCACCACACCCTGCCCCGCCCTCCACACCGGCCCCCGCTTCGCCGTCGGAGACGAGGCCAACTTCGGCAGCTGCGCCACCTGGGACGACGCCTGGGACGATGAATACGGCTTCGTCGTCACCATCGACTACTTCGCCGCTGACCCCCCCGAATCCTTCGCCTACTTCCTCCCCACTGGCGCCACCGCCGTCACCCTCCCCACCGCCGGCCAGCCCGACCTCTGCGACCGCCGCAACTTCCACCTCCAGCTCTTCGTCCTCCTCCCCTCGGGCACCCTCCCCCTCGATAGCCTCGCCCGCGAAGCAGACCCCATCGAAGGCCCCCCGTGTGACTGACACCTGACATCTAACTTCTGACATCTGACTTCTGACTTCTAACATCTGACACCCCTCTGCAACATCTCCGCCCTCCCCGGTGTCGCCTCGTGTCCGCTTCACCGCCGATGCTCCCACCGTGCTCCACGCCATCCGTGGCCTCGTCCTCGGGCTCACGCTCTCCTTCGTCAACCTCGTCGGCGTCTTCCTCACCCTGCTCTTCGTTGGCGGCATTGGGGAGTGGACCCGCATCCAGTTCGTCGGCATCTTCGGCGCGTTCGAGATCGCCACCGGCCTCGCCTTCATCGTCTGCCCCAACATCTGGCGCATGCCCGTCCTCGAAGCCGAGACCAGCGACCGCACCGAGATCCGGCTCGCCGCCTCCGCCGTCCTCCTCCCCCACTGGGCCGCCGGCGCCAAGTGCCTCGCCGGCGGTATCATGCTTGCCGTCACCATCGCCAGCGAAGGCGTCGGCCCCCTGACGGCACTCGTCCTCCCGTGGGTCGTCCTCGTCGCTGTCTTCGTCGTCGCCATCTCCGCTGCCGTCAGCCGCTGGGGTGTCGCCTTCCCCCAGTACGATGTCGTCCACTTCGTCATCCGCCGCCCCCGGCGGGAAGAGTACAAGCTCCCCGGCCTCAGCATCTCCGCCTCCATCCTCCAGATCATCGCTGGCACCCTCACCATCCCAGCCGTCAAGGGCCTTCCGCCCAGCAGCTTCTACAGTCCCGAAGTCGCCCCTTCGCCCGCCTTCTTCCTCGGGACCCTCGCCATCACCACCCTCGCGGTCGTTGCCATGCTCCTCGTATGGCGCGACCGCCTCGACTGGCGCGCCTCCCGCGAACAGCAGGCCGCCACAGAAGCCGCCTGAATCCAGTCCCTCGAACCTGTTACACGCATGCGATGCGCGCCGCACACTCTGAAACGAGTTCAACCCCGCATCGCTGATACGGTCAGGTTCGAGTCAACGGAGGTAAGTATGGATTCCCTAAAAGAAATGCTTCAGACGGCCGGGTCCGAGGAGGGCCAGGGCATCTACATCGGTGGCGGCGCCCTGCTCGTCATCGTCATCATTCTGCTTCTCATCCTGCTCTTGTAAGCCAGCGAGCACGTTCCAGCCCCCACGGGAAGCAGGTTGCCCGGCGTACCCTCATCGCCGGGCTCCTGCTTATCTGGGGGTTCCAGCAGCACCCCGGAAAAAGAACGGATAGGTCAGATCTCAGCGAGATCCTATGCCCGACGGCGACACCTCCGGTATAGTCCTGAGTGTAACGGGAAGCCAGGGCGTGACTCGTTAGTTTCCAACCACCGGAGGTACCCAGTGGATACGTTGAAGGAAACGCTTCAGGCCATGCAATCGGAAGATGGTCAGGGGATCTATATCGGGGGTGGTGCGCTCCTCGTCATCGTAATCATCTTGCTCATCATCCTCCTCTTGTGAGCCGGGAGCGCGCTCGACCCGCCCCAGGCGGGTTGCCCGCGCAGCTCATCTCCGCCTTCCTGCCTGCCTAGGGGTCCAGCAGTACCCCTGGGTTTAACACCCCCCTGGGGTCCACGGCCCGCTTCGCCGCCCTCAAAGCCTCCGCGAACAGATCGGGCCGTTGCTGGTCATACCACCGTCTGTGGTCCCGTCCTACCGCATGGTGATGCGTGATCGTCCCCCCGTTCGCCATCACCGCGTCCGAGGCCACCTCCTTGATCGCCGCCCACGCCTCCAGTTCCCCGCCCGGAGTCCCCAGCCCGTTGAAGCTGTAGTAGGGCGCCGGCCCGTCAGTATAGATATGGGTGAACCGGCAGCTCAGCGTCCCACCCTTCACCGTCCGACCCAGCACATCAGTGACTGCCGCCCGCACGTGCGCGTCGAACTCCGGCCACCGGTCCCACGTAATCGACGTCTCGAACGTGTCCCCCACAACCCCCAGCCCCGCCGTCGAGTTCCGTCCGTACGGCGCCCGGATGAAGCTGTTCCGCCATGCCCCCACCGCCCCCTGCCTCCCTGCGTCCCTCGATTCCTCTTCCGCCCCAGCGACCCTGACCTCGCTGTCCTCGATCCTGCCGCCTGCCTCCCGCGCGAGCTTCACCGCCTCCCGGACGTTCCAATCCTGCGGCAGCTCCGCCGACTCAAACCCGATGATCAGCAGCGCCGAACTTCCGTCCATCCCTGCCGCCCCCGCGGCCTCCACCGGGTCCAGCACTCGCAGGTTTGCCGGCCAGAGCTTGGCCTGCACCACTTGCCGCGCCCCCTCGTACGCTGCTTCCCACGAAGGGAACGCCACCCCCGCCGAGGCCCGGAACACCGGCCGCGCCTGGATGCGCATCCACGCCTCTGTGATGATGCCCAGGATCCCCTCGCTCCCCAGCGCCAGCCGGTCCGGGCTCGGCCCCGCACCGCTCCCCGGCAGCCGCCGCGATTCCCATACCCCCTTCGGCGTCACCATCCTCACCGACTCCACGAAGTCGTCGATGTGCGTCTGGTTCGTCGCGTAGTGCCCGCCCGACCGCGTCGCAATCCAGCCCCCTAGCGTCGACCACTCGAAGCTCTGCGGGTAATGCCGCAGCGTGAACCCGTGCGGCCGAAGCTGCTCCTCCAGGTGCGGCCCCAGCACCCCGCCCTGGATCCGCGCCGCCCGCGATGTCGCGTCCACCTCCACAACTTGGTCCAGCTTCGCCAGGTCAATCGACACAACACCCCGGCTCTCCGCCGGCGGCTCCACACCCCCCACCACCGATGACCCACCCCCATACGGGATCGCCACGTGCCCCTGCTCCGAGCACCACTCCAGCACCGCCGCCACCTCCCGCTCGTCCCGTGGGAACGCCACCAGGTCCACCGGGTTCGGATACTCGCGGTTGAACGCCCGCTGGATATCCCGGTAGCTCTTCCCGTACGTATGTCCCGCGCGCTCGTGCGGGTCGTCCGTCAGCACCTCCGCCAGCGCACCCGGCGGCTTCACCCGCGGCGCCCGCAACTCCAGGTCCGCCGCCGTCGGCACCGGCTTCGGCGTCAACTCCACCCCGAACCGCTCCGAAAGCCGCCGCGCCGCCGAAACCTGTTGCTCCGGCGTGGGCTCGTCACTCACCCGCCCCCATCCCCAGAAGCTCCGTCGGTCGTCCATAGCATCACCCTCCGGCCCGCCATCCTACCCCCTCCTCACGACCGTTACCCGTGACCTGTAGCCCGTTACAAGTTCTCCCGCTTCCGGTTGGCTGCCCGTTCACCGTACCCCCGGCCCCTAGCCCGTTGGCTGTTCCCCGTCTCCACTCTCCGTCACCCGTTACCCGTAACCCGTAACCCGTTACCCTTCGCGCATGCGATTCGGATTCTGGCCTGGCCCAGGCAACGATTGGGCCGAAACCCTCGACCTCGCCCTCCACGCGGAAGCCACCGGCTGGGACGGCCTCTGGTACGCCGACCACTTCATGCCCAACGCCGAAGACATCGCCCCGCCCGTCCACGAATGCTGGACCACCCTCGCCGCAGTCTCCGCCGCCGCCCCGCGCATCCGCATCGGCGCCCTCGTCACCGGCAACACCTACCGCCACCCAGCCGTCCTCGCCAAGATGGCCGCCGAAGTCGATCACATCTCCGGCGGCCGCCTCGTCTTCGGGCTCGGCGCCGGCTGGCAGGAGAACGAACACCGCGCCTACGGCATCGAATTCTCCACCGTCGGCGGCCGCCTCGCCCGCCTCGAAGAAGCCTGCGGCCTCATCACCAGCCTCTTCACCAGCGAAACGACCACCTTCCAGGGCAAGTACTACCAACTCACCGATGCCCCACTCGCACCCAAACCCCTCCAGCAGCCCCTTCCCTTATTGATCGGCGGCGGTGGCGAACAGAAGACCATGCGCATCGCCGCGAAGTACGCCCAGGAATGGAACACCTGGGGCTCCCCCGAACACCTCGCCCAGAAAATCTCCGTCCTCGAACAACGCTGCGAAGAGATTGGCCGCGACCCGAAGTCCATCTACCGCTCCTGCCAGGGCCTCCTCGTCATCTCCGATGACCCCGCCATGGTCGAACGCGTCCGCGCCGCCGGCCGCCCCGTCATCGGCGGCACCGTCGACCAGATCCGCGAAACCATCGCCGCCTACCGTGAAGCCGGCGTCGACGAAGTCATCATCCCCGACTTCACCCTCGGCCGCGGCGAACGCCGCAAAGAGACCATGGACACCTTCATCACCCAGGTCGCCCCCCACTTCCGCTAACCCCCGAAGCGCATACCCGGCAACCATCACACCCCACCCGACGTGAGGCGCCACCACGGCGGACGCTGCCACTCGCAGTCCCTCACGGCTCCGCCCACTGCAGGAACTCCGAACTGGCCCAACCCTCGGCCCCATCTCCCATCCTCAACCGGACCCAGGTACCTCCCTGTTCCTCCCGATGGAGCGCCAACGCGAACCCGGGCTTGTCCGAATCGGGCAAAGGCTCTGGGTCTACCGGCGCCAGGACTCCGATTGCCCCGTCCCAGTAACAGCCGACCACAGCCCCCGATTCCGTCGGCTCCTGCCGGAGATTCAGGCAGGTTCCCGCGCCCGTCACCGCAAGACGAAGCTCCCTGAACGGTGGGAACTCCACCACGTGTCGATACATCGGCAGCGGCACTGAGTCATCGGTCCCGCCACCGCTGATCGCCACCCGCATCTCCGTCGCATCGAGGCCCCAGGGACTAACCCGCTTCCAGCCGAGAGCCGTGCCCGCTCCGCCAGTCAGGTTCAGGCGCCCAACCGCACCCGCCCGCCAGTACCCCTGGAACCCCAGCGCCACCGTCGAGCTCTCGCCGGGGGCGGGTACCGGCCACCCAAGCCCTGCGCCGACATCCGGCAGGGGCGCGGCAGAAATGATCAGGTATCCGCCATCTGCCAGCTCTTCGAGATTCACGTACGGACGGTCATCCCGCACCTGCATGAGGATCTCGGTGGGAATCTGCGTATCGATCAATGATTCGCGTTCTTCGATGCTGGCC
>CAYPAZ010000052.1:0-926 GCA_964408835.1 uncultured Anaerolineaceae bacterium | reverse complement strand
GCTCGATCCTGGAGCCATCCGCCGCGAGGATCCCGAATCCCGCCGTGGTCCAGATCACGATGCCTGAGCTATCGGCCAGCCACCGGCTCCCTCCCCGCCCGAAGTAAGGCAGCACCGCGCCCAGGACTCTGACGACCGGTTGGCCGTTCTCCGCCTCGAACACTGTTACCGTCGCGAGCGTTGCGTGCTCGCCGAGCGGTACCCCCGGCTCTGCCACCAACTCGCTCCTGGCGACCAGCCTCCCGTTCGGGGATAGCTCACCCGCCACCACGGCCGTTGCCTCGAACGTCCCGTCCCAGCGCACCACCCCGAGGTACTGCTCCGTCTCGCGCCCTCCCCCGACCAGGCGAACTCCCTCTCGTCCGCTTCGGAGCTGGATCCGACCGTCAATGCTCAGCACGGGCTCCGCCGTTGCGGCGTCCTCAACCGGCGCCCAGTACACGCGACCGAAAACCGACAACACGATCGAACGCCCCTCAGGTGAGATCGCTGCGTCCGTGAAACCGGGGGCTATGCTGTCCGCCACCCAAATGTCCCAGGCCTCCCCGCTTGCGACGTCCAGCACTCGCACCGTGTGCCACGACTCGGACCCGTCAGGCACCGGCAGTAAGACGAGTCGAGTCCCGGCCGCGACCACGCTTCCTCCCGTCTCCACTGGGGACCACTCGTCGGCCGCCATCTCAGCCACCGCGCCGGTTGGCCGGTCCACAACCACGATCGTGTCGGACTCATAGAGCCCCCACACTACGAGCCGGTTGTCGGGCGAAGGCAGCGGAGCGACGTTGACCTCCTCCGCTGTCGGCCGCCACGCTTCGATCGCTCCTGTCTCGACATCCACGAAGAACAGCCCGATTGCGTGGCCCAACGGCTCCCCCGGCCCGATTTCCGCCCTTGCGAGCAGCGGGCCGCCGGGCGTACTGGTTACC
>CAYPAZ010000051.1:0-11545 GCA_964408835.1 uncultured Anaerolineaceae bacterium | reverse complement strand
GTCGGCCGATTCCAGGAGGCGCCGTAGCCGCGGAGGCGTCCGGTTGCGAGGGCGGGCTGGAGCGGCCACAATCACTGCGCAATGGGCCCTGGATCTAGGGAGGGACCCTGAAGGAGTGTGTCTGTGGCTGGAACCAACGGAGTAACCGAGAAAGCCTTCAATGGCAAGATGCTGAATGTCGACCTCACGACCGGTGAAATCAAGGTCGAGAACCCCCCGGAGTCGTTGTACCGGGAGTACCTGGGCGGCTACGGAATCGGGGCGAGAATGCTCTGGGACCGGGTGCCGGCGGGCGCGGACCCACTTGGGCCGGAGAACATGCTGGGCATGTTCCCGGGGTTGCTGACGGGCACGCCGCTCTTCGGCCAGCGCTGGCAGGTGGTTTGTAAGAGCCCACTGACGGGTGGCTGGGGCGACGCCAACTGCGGCGGCGACTTCGGCGGCGTGCTGAAGCTGGCGGGCTGGGACGGGATCATGTTCTTCGGCAAGGCTGAGAAGCCTGTGTACCTCGTCATCGAAGATGACAAGGTCGAGCTGCGGGACGCGAGCGACCAGTGGGGCAGCCTGGCCATCGACAACGAGATGGACCTGAAGTCGCGCCACGGCAAGAAGGCCTCGATCGCGAACATCGGGCCAGCTGGGGAGACGATGTCGCCGATCTCGGGCGTCTGCAACGACCACGGGCGGCTGGCGGCGCGGTCGGGCGTGGGCGCGGTGATGGGCGCGAAGAACCTGAAGGCCGTTGTGGCTGTTACCGACCGGAAAATCATCGCGCAAACGCCGGAGACGATTAAGATGCTCCGCTCGAACCTGGACGACTTCGTGAAGCCGCTGCGGGACTTCTTCCACAATTTCGGCACGACCGGGATTACGGCGATGAGCGCCCTCAACGGCGACTCGCCGGTGAAGAACTGGGGCGGCGTGGGGCAGGTGGACTTCCCCTATGCGGCGCAAATCGACGGCGGCAGCCAGATCAACCCGAAGATGGAGAAGTCGTACGGTTGCTGGCACTGCCCGATGGCTTGCGGTGCGGAGTCCGTGGAATCGACGAACGAGAAGTATCCGTACCCGCACCACACGCACCGGCCGGAGTATGAGGCGATGGCCGCTTTCGGGACGATGAACCTGATGGCGGACCCGGACGCGCTGATCTACATCAACCACCTGTGCAACCAGTACGGGTTCGACGTGATCAGCGCGGGCGGCGCCACGGCCTTCGCGGTCGAGTGCTACCAGAACGGCATCCTCACGAAGGAGGACACGGACGGGCTGGAGCTGAACTGGAACGACCCGGACTGCATCGTCGAGCTGCTCAAGATGATGGGTGAGCGGCGAGGCATCGGGGATGTGCTGGCGGACGGCGTGAAGATCGCGGCGGAGAAGATCGGCAACGGCGCCGAGGCCTACGCGATGCACATCGGCGGCCAGGAGCTGCCGATGCACGACCCGAAGCTGCAGCCGGAATACCACACGACCTACAAGCTGGACCCGACGCCAGCGCGTCACACCCAGTACGAAGGCAACAAGCGCATCGGGAAGATCCCGCCGGCGCCGGCCGACAGCAAGCAGTACACGGGGCGTGGCGAGCACCACAAGGGCGCCAGCGAGTACATGCACGTGGTGAACGCCGGGGGCATGTGCCAGTTCATCATGATGGCCGCGAACACGGCCAACATGCCGGACTGGATGAACGCCGTGACCGGCTGGGACATGAGCATGGATGAGATGCTGACCGTGGGTGAGCGAATCGCGAACCTGCGCATGGCCTACGAGGTCCGGGAGGGGGGGAACCCTCGCAAGCGGCACGTGCCGACCCGGGTGACGGGCGAGACCACGGAGGCGACCCACGCCGGGCCGCTGGCCGGGGTGAAGCTCGACACGGAGACGCTGGAAGTCGACTTCCTGAACGCCTGCGACTGGGACACCGAGAGCTGCAAGCCTTCGGCGTCCAAGCTGGAGTCGCTAGGGCTCAAGGAGGTGGCGGTAGCGCTGCACTAGCAGTTGTCAGTCGCCGGTCCTGAGTCGTCAACCAGGCGAGGGCGCTTCGGCGCCCTCGCTTTTGCGTGCGGCTGGCGGCCGAAGGCGGTCCTCAGGGGGCGGCAACGAGCGGGTTGCGGACGCTGAGCGCGGGGAAGCGGGAGAAGTCACGGTCAGCGGACCAGAGCTCCGAGACCCCGTGGAGCTGGCAGACGGCGGCGACGTTGGCGTCGTGCACGGCGGGGCCAGTGACCCGGCTCAGCATGAGCGCCTCCCGGAGGGCCGCGAAGTACCCGGGCGCCTCGCCGAGGACGACAATCGACGGGGACTCAAGCCAGAGATCTGCCTGACGGAGGGCCGCCTCTACCGGCGTGGGGTCGGGCCACACCCGCGAGCTTGTAACGACGGCGAGGAACTCTCGCAGCGTGTGCCAGGTGATGGCCCAGGGCTGGTCTCCCTCGGCGAGGGCCGTCACGAGCTTCCTGGCCTCGTCATGCCACGGATGCCCCCGCCGATGGGCGTAGACGAGGATGTTGGTGTCAACGGCTATCAGGCGAGGCCTCCCAGCCGTAGATCGCGTCGCGTATCTTCTCCCATGGAGCATCGGCGAACTCAGGCCTCATGGGGCCGGAGCCGAAGCTGCCATCCTCGAGCCTGAAGCGCTTCCGGGTCTTTCGTTTCTGCAAGGAGTGCCGCAAGCCTTCTTCGATCAGCTCACGAAGCGTCAGCCCCGAGCTGGCGGCGAGGGCACGCGCTTCTGCGAGGAGCGCATCTGGCAGCTCTACGGTCGTCTTCATATTGCTAACCATATCGCGCGGGGTCAGCGGCCTGCAAGAAGCCTCAGGCCGACAGGGCAGACTCCGCCCGGGCGAGATTGACGGCGGCACCGATGCAGGCGATGTGGGTGAAGGCCTGGGGGAAGTTGCCGAGGAGTTCGCCGGTGCGCGGGTCGACCATTTCGGCGAACAGGCCGAGGTCGTTGGAGTAGGTGAGGAGGCGGTCGAACAGCGCGCGGGCTTCTTCGACGCGACCCATGAGGGTGTAGGCATCGACGAGCCAGAAGCTGACAAGGAGGAAGGCGCCTTCGCCCCCGCCAACGCCGTCTTCGAAGGTTGGGGAAACGCGGTGAAGCAAGCCATCGGTGGCGAGTTCGGCGGTGATCTTCTCGACGGTGGAGATGAACCGTGGGTCAGTGGCCTCGATGACCCGCCGCAGCGGGAACGCGAGGACTGCGGCATCGAGGTCTTTGTAGCCGAAGGCCTGGGTGAAGGCGCCCCGCTCGGGGTCGAAGCCTTCTTTCATCACGGCTTCGTGGACCTGGGCGGCGACTTTGCGCCACCGGGGAAGGTCCGCTTCGAACCCGCATCGTTCCGCAAGGCGAATGCCGCGGTCGATGGCTACCCAGCACATTGCCTTGGAGTAGGTGAAGTGGCGGGGATCGCTGCGGACCTCCCAGACGCCGTAGTCGGGCTGGACCCACGCTTCGCAGACGTGGTCGACGACGTTCCGGAGGAGACGCCAGAGGTCGGGGCCGATGGCCCCGCCATAGCGGACGAGGAGGTAGGCGCAATCGACGAGGTCGCCGTAGATGTCGAGCTGTCGTTGGACCTGGGCGGCGTTGCCGACGCGGACTGGCTTCGAGCCGCGGTAGCCATCGAGGTGGCTGAGCTCGAACTCGACGCATTCGCGTTCGCCCCCGACGCCGTAGAGGACGCGGAGTTCAGCCGGCTCGCCCTGGGTCATATCGAAGATCCAGCCGAGGAAGGCTTCGCCTTCTTCGCGATAGCCGAGGACGTAGAGGGCATAGAGGGCGAACGCGGTATCCCTGAGCCAGCTGAAGCGGTAGTCCCAGTTGCGGTCACCGCCTATCCATTCGGGCAGGGAGGTTGTGGGGGCGGCGACGATGGCTCCGGTGGGGGCGTAGTCGAGGAGGCGGAGGGTGATGGCGCTTCGTCTGATTATGGGTTCATACGGGCCCCGGTAGAGGCACTGGTCGATCCAGCGGAGCCAGTGATCCTCGGTCTCTTTGAGGATGGCGGGGACTCGTTGGGTGAGATCCGTGGCCCAGAAGAGCGAGCATGGGCGCCGGTAGGTCATGACATACGTGATCGACTCCCCTTCGCTCAACCGGCTCGACGTGCGAGCGATATCGCCCGCAATTTCGAAATCTCCGGAGCCATAGAGCGTGACCGATTCATCGAAGTTCGAGGCGCGGACGCCGGTGCCCGGGTTTTCCTGCCAGCGACCGGCGGAGCGGGCGTAGTTGAACCGGGGACGGAACTCGAGATCGAAGGCGACTTCTCCGGCGGTGCAGGTGAGGGTCCGGATGATCGCACTATCGCCAGGGCGCTCAAGGGTGACGAAGTGGGGCGGCATGAAGTCGACAAGGGTTGCGGAGCCGGTAGGCGTGGTGAAGGTGGTCTCAAGGATCGGGGTATCGGCCCGGTAGGTGTGTGCGGACTCCCATTCACCGACGGGGGCTATCTGCCAGTGGCCGCCGTTGTCCCAATCGAGGAGGCGACCGAAGACGCTCGGGGAATCCATGCGGGGGAAGCAAGCCCAGTCGATGGAGCCGGCCTTCGAGACGAGGGCGGTAGTGACACGGTCACCGATGAGGCCATAATCGCCGATCGGCGGGTAGCGTCCGGGGGCGGGACCCTGGCCGGAAGCCTCGGTGTGGCGAGTGATGCCGCGAAGCCACCGGCGGATGCGGGCGGCGAAGGAGTTCGTCAAACGGCCATGCCTCCAAGGACGATGCTAAAGGGGGAAGAGAGGACACGCTCGGAGGGTCGGGAGATATAAGAATTGCATAGAGATGTATAGACACAGGCCATATCGCCAGGATAGAATGGCGGTGATCGGCTACGTGAGGGCGCGAGGCGCCCGGCCGAGCCCTGAGTCGCGGCAGCGCAGAAGGAACACCACCGATGGGTACGAGTTGACGTCGGGTTTGCGTTAACGCCGGTGGCTGCCGTGTCGAAACTGCCGCTTGCGGTCGATCGTTCGAGTAGCGAATACTCTCGCCACGAGGAGCGGCGCCACCCTGTGTCGCTTGCAGGAGGGGACTATGCTTTTCCTGATCATTTTCGGGGTCGGCTTCTTTCTGACCGTGATCACTTTCGCGATCGGGGAGCTGTTCGACCTTGGCGGAGACGGCGCGGCGGACGCTGGTGGGTTCGACGCACACCCATCGCCGTTCAGCTCGCGGATCCTCTTCGTGTTCATCACCGCGTTCGGCGGGTTCGGGGTGATCGGCCAGGCGCTGGGCTGGCCGGTCTGGGGCTCCGTGACACTGGCCGTAGCCGGGGGCGTCGGAGTCGCGGCCGGGACGTTCTTCCTGATCGTGCTGCCGCTCTCCCGCCAGCAAGGCTCGACAACAGTCCTGGAGACGGACTTTATCGAGTCTGAGGGCGAGGTGACCGCCGAGATCCCCGCGGGCGGCGTGGGGCGGGTAACGGTTGTCTCCACCGCGAGCGGTGCGCGGGTAGCGCGGCCAGCTCGCTCAGTCACGGGTGAGCGTGTCGCGTTCGGCACGCTTGTCCGGGTTGTCCATGCGGGCCAGGGCCTGATGACCGTTGCACCGGTCCAGGCGGAAGCGGCCCAGAGCCAGTCGAGCCAGACGGAGGAACAGGCATGAGCATGCTCGCAATCCCAATCGTCGTCGCCGGCATCCTGCTGGTCATCCTGATCGTTGCCAGCCTGTATGCGCGGTTCTACATCAAGGTCCCGCCGGACCAGGTAGCTATCCTCACGGGCCGGCGAGGGTTCCGGGTTGTGCGGGGGGGCGCCACGTTCCGGCTGCCGGTGGTAGAGCGGGTGGACTACATGTCGCTCGCGCCATTCGAGATCCCGCTGTCGATCCGGGCGGCGTACTCGAAAGAGGGCGTGCCGGTGAACATCGACTCGATCGCGCTCGTGCGGTTCGACTCGGAGGACACGTCCATCCGGACTGCCGCGGAGCGGTTCCTGAACGCCGACCGGGTGCAACTGCAGCAGGCGGTCCAGGAGATCCTTTCCGGCCACCTGCGATCGATCATCGCGAAGATGACCATCGAGGAGCTGAACTCCAGCCGGGAGGCGCTGGTCTCGCGGGTGAGCGATGAGGCGGGATCAGACTTCGGCGGGATCGGGATGAACCTCGATGTGCTGACCATCCAGCACATCTCGGACGACCAGGGCTACCTTGAGAGCCTCGGGCGCAGGAGGGTCGCGGAAGTCAAGCGCGACGCGGAGATCGGCGAGGCAGAAGCGGCTCGCGACGCGATGGTGCGGGCCGCGGAAGCGCGCCGGGAAGGCGAGACCGCGCAGGCCGTGGCGGATGGCTCCATCGCGGAGGCACAGCGTGACCGCGACCTGCGGATCGCGAAGGCACAGGCACAGGTGGAGGCAGAGCGGGCACGGGCGCTCCAGGCGGGCCCACAGGCGGATGCGGAGGCGCGCAAGCAGGTTGTGAAGGCCGAGGTCGCGATCGAGGAGGAGCGAACGCGCTCGAACATCGCGGTCGAGCAGCAGGAAGTGCTGCGGCAGCAGCAGGCGCTGGAGGCATCGGTGATCAAGCCGGCGGAGGCGGAGCGGCAGGCGGCCGTCGTGCGGGCGGAAGGCGAGCGGCTGGCGACGGTGCAGCGGGCGGAAGGCCAGGCGCAGGCCAAAGCTCTCGAGGGCGAGGGCGAGGCGAAGATGCGCATGTCGATAGCGCAGGCACACCAGCGCGAGCTGGAGGCGGCGGGCGAAGGCGAAGCCAAGGCACGGACGCTGAACGCCGAAGCGCGGCGCGCGGAGCTGGTCGCAGAGGGCGATGGCCAGAAGGCCGTGCTCCTGGGCGAGGCTGAGGGCAAGCGGCAGCTGGCCGAGGCTCTGAACGCCTACAACCAGGCGGCTCTGCAGCTGAGCGTGTATCCCGAGCTCATCCAGAAGCTGCCGGAGATCGCGGAGTCGCTGGCGGCGCCGTTCGCGCAGATCGACCGCATCGTGATGATCGACGGCGGGAACGGGGCCTCTTCGGGCGGCGGACCGATGGGGAAGTACGGGAGCGCGGTGCCGATGCTGCTGGCGCAGGCGATCGAGACTTTGCGGGCTGTTGGGCTCGACATCCCGGGCATGCTGGGGCAGGTCGAGGGGGGTGACTCGAACGTGCCGCCGAACGGCGCGTCGCCGAACGCACCGGCGGGGGCGCTCGACGCCATTGAGGAGGCGGCCCAGGCTGCGGAGGCTCCACCTGGATCGGGCCGACAGCGCCCGGCGGCGGAGAGCCCGGAGTGACGGACAGGGTGCCGCTCCAGGCTCCGCTCGGGGCGGCCAACCCCGATAGCGTGGCGATCCAGTGCATCGATGTGCGCTACCGGGCGGCGTTCGACGAATTGCTCAGGGAAGTGCTGGGTCACGACCCGTACCGGGTCGAGCTACCGGGCGGGCCGTGGTGGCTCGCGCAGGTGGCGAACGCTCGCGGGGGGCGGGTGAGGCGGTTCGTGGTCGGGCGGCTGCCGGTTCGGGATTTCCTTGATTCGTTCCTTGCAGGCCGGCACGTGAACCGGGTCGTGCTGATGGGGCATGGTGACTGCGTGTGGTACCGGGAGAACGAGCCGGGGCTCTCGGCGGGCGGGTTGATCCGCCTGCAGGGCGAGCACATGTTGCGGGCGCGGGACGAGATCAAGCGCTGGCTGCCCCGGCTTGATATCTCGGGGTACCTGGTGCAGGCGGAGGAGGAGGGGATGGTTGGACGGCGGATCTTCTAGCCGGTCGGAGGACCTCCCGGGCTAAGCGGTGGTGATGCGGAAGACGGGGGTGCGGGCGGCGACGCGAAGGAGTTCTTCTTCGGTGGGGTTGGGCCAGGTGATGCCGAAATGGGCCTTCGTGACGCCGGCCCAGCGATCGAGGTAGGCGTGGATGACGGCGGCCCTGGTTGCGGGATCGGTGATCTCCTCGGCGGTGATCTGGTGCTTCTTGCGGCCGAGACGGAGCTGGCCCTGACCGTGGGAGCGGAGGTTGCGGGCCCAGTGGGTATCGCCGCGGGGGGCGACGAGGTAGCGGGCGTCTTCGAAGTCCATGGGGTTGACGGGGGCGGTCATGGGCTTGCCAGACTTGCGGCCGTTGACGGTGAGGGTCCAGGCGCCCTGGGGGCTGATGCCGAGGAAGACGAGGGGCTGGACGACGACCGCGTTCATGAGCCGGGCGCCAAAGCCGGGCTTCTTGTATTCGGGCATGGGGTGGGGGCCTCCGAACCCAGGGTTGGGCGCAGTGTAACGGTCGGGAACCTGAAGCAGCGCCTGTCGACCGGGCGCGGTTGCGGCGGATGGGGTTGCGGGGTAGGTTCGCGGGCGTGGAGTTCGCGACTGCGGCGGATGGGACAAGGCTGGCGTATTACGTGGCGGGGGCGGGGGAGCCGTTGCTGCTCGTATCCGGGCAGGGTGGGGACCACCGGAACTGGGACGCGGTGGTGGACGACTTCGCGCCACGGCACCGCGTGATCAGGTTTGACCACCGGGGGACGGGCGAGAGCGACAAGCCGCGGGAGGGGGAGGGGTATTCGACGCGGAGTTTCGCACGGGACGCGGTGGCGGTGCTGGAGGCGGCGGGGATCGAGCGGGCGCATGCATACGGGATCTCGATGGGCGGGCGGGTGTGCCAGTGGCTGGGCATCGACCATGGGCCGCGATTTGGCGGGCTGGTGCTTGGGTGTACGACACCGGGGAACGCGCACGGGGTCCGCAGACCGCCGGAGGTGGATGCGCAGATGGCGAACCGGCCAACGGACCCGGAGGCGCGTCTACAGTTCCACATGGAGCAGATGGTGACGCCGGCGTTCGCGCAGGCGAACCCGGAGTGGGTGGAGGCGGTGGCGGAGCGGATGCGAAACCCGATCCCCACGTATGCGCAGAAGCTGCACTACCTCGCGAGCGAGGGGCACGATGCGTGGGAGCACCTGGCGGGCATCATGAACCCGGTGCTGGTGCTCCACGGGACGGATGACCTGGTGAACCCGACGGCGAACTCGCCGTTGCTGGCGGAGCGCATACCCGGGGCGGAGCTACGGCTGTTCGAAGGCGGCCGCCACGGGTACTTCATCGAGTGCCGGCCGGAAGCGAGCGACGCGGTGTTGGAGTTCCTGGCGCGCCACCCGCTCTAGGGGCTACCAGCGAAGCAGCCCCGCGACGCCTTCGTGGTCGGCGAGGAGGCGAGGGTCGCTGGCGAACCGTATGACGGCCGAGGTGTCAGCCGCCGACCGGAGCAGGCCCTCGTAGAAGGGGTCGTCACCGAGGCCGTCACGGCGGCGGGCATCGTCGGCGGTGCCCCAGTGGCTGACGACATCGTCGTGGATCAGGAGTTCGGCGAGTTGGCCCTGGTCAAGCGCGCGGGAGACGCTGGTCCTGCCGCGGGCGGCGAGGTCGCCGACCGCGCCCCCGGTGACTCGCTCGAAGAGGCTGTTCGCCGCCTGGGCCTGCGATTGGGCGGCGGCGCCGGCTGCCATGGCGACGATCTGACGTTCTTCGGTGCCGGTGAGGGCCGCAGAGAGCTGGATCGCGACCTCGCGGAGTCGGTCGGGAAGGTGCCCGAGAAGCTGGGAGCGTGCCTCATCGACACCGGCGACGACGAGGATGCCCGAGCCACCGGCGAGCTCTTCGAGTTTCGCGGCCGCGTCCTTGCCGAACATGTCGCGATGGGCCTCCACCGTCTGCTCGACTTTGTTCTTGGCGTGTCCCCCGGCGGCGCGGCCCGGCCCGGCGTGGCCTTCGACGCGAGTCCGGCCGGAGCGTTTGGAGAGTGCCCGCTGGTCGGTCGTCTCCTCGAGACGCTCGGCGACGCCACCGAACTCGATGCGGTAGGCGTCGACCGAATGGATGTTGGTGAGGGCAATGGTGACCTCAGGGGCGTAGAGGTAGCGATAGCGTTCGAGTTCGAACATCCAGGGGGTGGGGCCAACGTGGAGGTCGTTGCGGAAAGGGACCTGGGTCGTGAGTTCGGCGCCCATCTCACCTTTGCCGTCGCCGATATAGGCGAGGCCCAGCGCACCCTGGGCGACGGCATCATTGAGCGCAGCCTCGAGACCGTCCCACTCAGCCTCGAGGGCGCGGACCTCGCGCCGGCGAGTGGCCCCCAGAGCCTCACGCGCTTCTGAGAACGCGCTCTTCGCCACGGAGAGTGCAGGGGGTACACCACCGCCGGGGGAGTTCGTGAGGTCGAAGTAGGCGGTGACGTTGGGCGTGTCGGATTCGACACCGGCGACGGCTACGGCGACGAAGTCATCTATGGGGTCAGTCATGGGCCCATCGTACCGTCCCGGCCCTGATCGGGGGCTATACTCGCGCGCTATGGAGTGGATCATCCGTCTCGCGGATCAGAAGGATGCCGGGGAGCTGGCGAGGCTGAGGTTCGAATTTCGAGCATCGATGAACGAGGCGGCGGAGCCGGAGGAGGAATTCGTGGCACGCTGCGAGGAGTGGATGGCTGCGCGGCTCGGTGGGGGCACAGCATGGCGATGCTGGGTCGCGGAGGGTCGTGGCGTGGGACTCGCCGGGCACCTCTGGTTGCAACTGGTGGAGAAGATCCCGAACCCGGTGCCGGAGCTGGAGTGGCACGGGTACATCACCAACGTGTACGTGCGGGAGGAGGCGCGAGGCGGGGGCCTGGGCGGGAGGCTGGTGGAGGCGGCGATGGCGCACTGCCGGGAGGCTGGGGTGGACTCGGTGGTGTTGTGGCCGACGGAGCGGAGCCGGGGGCTATACGGGCGCCACGGGTTCGGGGAGCCCGAGGACATGCTGGAGGCGATCATTGACCCCGGCAGGCAGTTACACTGACGGTCATCCTGCGAATGGTTGCCCGCGTGACAGCTACTGCCTCGACGACCCCCACGCTGGAAGGCGAAGGACTGGAGCTTCGGCCCTGGGATGAGGGATTGGCGCTCCAGATGGCGCAGTGGGGGGAGCGCGGGTTCCCGTATGCGGGGTTCAACCTGGGCTACCTGAAGAACGCGGTGAGCCGGGCGGAGACGCTCGCGTTCGTTCACGCACAGGACCAGCACCGGCACTTTGTGGGCTGCAGGGAGGGCATCGCGGTAGGGCGGGTCTCGGTGAACGTGGAGGACCGGGCGGGGTGCTACCTCTGGGCGGTGCACGTGCCGCCGGAGCGGGAGGGGCAGGGGATAGCCCGGGCCATGCTCAGGGTGGTGTGTGGGTGGCTCCGCGAGACGTATCCCGAGCGGGAGGTCCTGCTGACGACCAACAGCTTCGCCGAGCGAGCGCACCGGACTTATGAGGCGGTGGGGTTCGAGGTGGTGGAGACGCGCTGGCAGGGGGATACGGCGCTCTCAGGGGCACTGCTGACTCTGACGCACGAGGAGCGGCAGCCGATCGAGTCTCACATTCGCTTCCGAAACGGCCGGTGGGAGGTGCGGGTGGATGTGATGAAGCTCCGGGAGCTGGAGCGGGGTCCGCGACGGGGAAAGGAATAGGCTGCAAGAGCTTTCGATCATGGAGGCACGAGCTCACAGGCGACGTCACTTCGAGCAGGAAGGCTCCAGGCTCGCGATCTAGCGCAGGGCCTCACGACGGTCGTTTTCGAGCCATGCCTGGTC
>CAYPAZ010000050.1:0-11651 GCA_964408835.1 uncultured Anaerolineaceae bacterium | reverse complement strand
CAGGTCACCCAACCGCCCTCATAGACCTGCTCCGTCGAAATGACCGCTGCCGACTCGATGTTCACCCACCCACCCCTGCCACATACTCGTCTAGCCGCGCGACGCTGTAATCCGCGGCCCGCGCCAGCGCTTCGATGGCCGAGCGAGCTGTGTCGAGCGAAGTGAAGCAGGGGATACGCTTCTCCGCGGCTGCCCGCCGGATGTGGAACCCGTCCCGCAGCGACCCCGTGAACCGGCCCTCTGGGGTGTTGATCACGCACTGCACGGAGCCATCGAGGATGACATCGACGACGTTGGGATGCGCCCCGCTCAGCACCTTCGTCACGGAAGTGACCGGGATGCCGAGCGCTTCGATCATCGAGGCGGTGCCCTCCGTCGCGAAAATGCGATAGCCGAGCTCCCCAAGTTCTCGCACGAGGGGCAGGGCATCGCTCTTCGTCTGGTCGCTGATGCTGAGCAGCACTCCTCCGTCGCGCGGCAGCGCCATGTCCGCCGCCAGCAGCGCCTTCGCCAGCGCACCTTCGAGGGACCGGTCGATTCCCATCACCTCGCCCGTGCTCTTCATCTCGGGCCCGAGGTACGTGTCAACGCCGGTCAACTTCGACATCGAGAAGACCGGCGCCTTGATCGCCACGAGGTCGCGCTCCGGCCACATGCCACCCTCGTACCCCTGCGAGCGAAGCGACCGCCCGAGCATCGCGTGCACAGCCAGCCGGACCATCGGCACTCCGGTCACTTTCGAAAGGAACGGCACCGTCCGGCTCGCCCGGGGGTTCACTTCGAGCACGTAGACCTGCGGCTCCCCATCCCCCCGCGGAAGGACCACGTACTGGATGTTCGTCAGGCCGATCGCACCGAGGCCGAGCACGATCTCCCGTGTGTACTCCGCAAGGACGCGCTTCTCGTCGTCATCGAGGTGCACGGGAGGGTACACGGCCATGGAGTCGCCTGAGTGGACCCCTGCCCGCTCGATGTGCTCCATGATCCCGGGAATGAGCACCTCTTCGCCGTCGCAGATGGCGTCCACCTCCACCTCCATCCCCTCCAGGTACTTGTCGACGAGGATCGGCTTCCCCGGGGCCGCTTCAATCGCGTTCGCCACGAACCCCACCATCTCGGTGGCGTTCTGCACGATCTCCATCGCCCGCCCGCCCAGCACGAACGACGGCCGAACGAGCACGGGATAGCCGATCGCCTGTGCGGTCTTCAGTGCTTCCTCCAACGACCCGACGGCAGCTCCCGGAGGCTGAGGGATTCCTCGCTCCTGAAGGAATCGCTCGAAGAGCCGGCGGTCCTCCGCGGTTTCGATGGCTGTGGCGCTCGACCCAATGATGGGGAGCCCGGCGCGCTGGAGAGGCTCGGCGAGGTTGATCGCGGTCTGTCCGCCGAACTGCACGATGCTCGCCGGCGGCTCTTCGCCCGTCTCGTTCTCGACGATGTCCCGGACGGACTCTTCGTCCAGTGGCTCAAAGTACAGCCGGTCGCTGGTGTCGAAGTCGGTGGAGACGGTCTCGGGGTTGGAGTTGACCATTATCGCCCGGAGCCCGGCCTCCTGGAGTGCCCACGCAGCGTGGACACTCGCGTAGTCGAACTCGAGCCCCTGCCCGATGCGGATCGGCCCGCTCCCGATGACCACTGCCGCGGCTCCGGGTTCCGGCAGAGCCTCGTTCTCGGTTTCGTAGGTGCTGTAGAAATACGGAGTCGCCGCATCGAACTCCGCGGCGCACGTGTCGACCATCTTGTAGACAGGCCGGATGCCCCATTCGTGGCGCAGCGCCCGGATCTGCTCGGGCAGGCGGTCAGCCAGGCGGGCTGCCATCTCGTCGCTGAAGCCGAGCCGCTTCGCATCCAGTAGCAGTGCCGGGGTGAGGTGCTCGCCGAGGAGTCGTTGCTCCATCGCCACGATGTTCCGCATCCGTTCGAGAAACCACGGGTCGACGCCCGTCTGGCGGGCCACGTCGGCGGTCGACGCACCACGGCGCAGGGCGGCCATGAGCGCCCACAGCCGCTCGTCCGTTGCAGAAAGCGGGAACTCGCCCCCGTCGCGCCATTCCGGTCGCTCCCAGAGCAGCGTCTTCCCCCCGATCTCCAGCGACCGCACCGCCTTGTTCAGCGCCGCCTCGAACCCGCGGTCGATCGCCATCACCTCGCCGGTCGCCTTCATCTGCGTCCCGAGCGAACGGTCGCCGAGCGCGAACTTGTCGAAGGGCCAGCGCGGGATCTTCACCACGCAGTAGTCGAGCGCGGGCTCGAAGGCCGCCGTGGTGCGCTCCGTCACCGCGTTGGGGATCTGGTCCAGCGTCTTCCCGCAGGCGATCTTCGCGGCCACACGGGCGATGGGGTAGCCCGTCGCTTTCGAGGCGAGTGCCGACGACCGGCTCACCCGCGGGTTTACCTCGATGACGTGATACGGCAGCGGCTCGAACCGGTCGCCCTCCCAGTCACGCACATCCTTGCGAGGGGCAAGGGCGAACTGCACGTTGCACCCACCTTCGATCCCCAGCTCTTCGATGATCCGCAGCGAGGCTGAGCGGAGCATCTGGTAGTCCTTGTCGCTCAGTGTCTGGCTCGGCGCGACCACGATGGAGGCGCCCGTGTGCACGCCCATCGGGTCGAGGTTCTCCATGTTGCATATCGTGATGCAGTTGCCCGCGCCATCCCGCATCACCTCGTACTCGACTTCCTTCCACCCGATCAGGTTCTTCTCCACCAGCACCTGGCCGATCGGGCTTGCTGCCAGCCCCCGCTTCGACACAGCCCGCAGCTCTTCCATGTCGAACGCCATCCCCCCGCCGGTCCCCCCGAGCGTGTAGGCCGGCCGGATCACGACCGGGAAGCCGATGCTCGCCCCTGCGGCTTCGCACTGCTCCAGCGTCGTGCAGATCTCGCTCTCAAGGACGGGCTCGCCGAGCTTCGTCAGCATGTCCCGGAACAGTTCGCGGTCTTCCGCCCTGCGGATGGTTTCGAGCTGCGTCCCCAACAACCGCACGCCGTACCTCGCGAGGATCCCGGCCTCCGCCAGCTGCACCGCCATGTTCAGTCCGGTCTGGCCACCGAGGGTCGGCAGCAACCCCTCCGGACGCTCCTTCGCGATGATGCGCTCGATGACGGCCATCGTGATCGGCTCGACATAAATCGCATCCGCCACGTCGAGGTCAGTCATGATGGTCGCCGGATTGGAGTTCACAAGGATGCTGCGTACCCCTTCCTCGCGCATCGCCTTGCAGGCCTGCGTCCCTGCGTAGTCGAACTCCGCTGCCTGCCCGATGACGATCGGCCCCGACCCGATGATGAGCACGCTCGCCGGCTTCACTCGGCCCCTCCCAGCTTCAGTTCATGCGACTCCAGCCTGCGGCTCCTGCCTCCGCCATCGAATTCCAGGCGGGATGCGAGCAGAGCGCCGATATGGATCGGGATAGGTTCGAGGCCCCGGTGGGCCGCTAGCACCCGGCCCACAGCGTCGCCCCGTCCTTCTTCTCCAAAGTAGGCAACCGAGATGTGGGGCAGATAGAACTCCCCGGGCACGTCCCCGATGATCCAGGGGGCCGCAGCCCTAACTTTCGCCCGTAGTCGTCGCAGCTCATCTGCGGGGTCCACCTCAAGGAACACGCTCTCGGGAAACGCGTTCACACCTCCCACCGACGTCTCTATCGGTCCTGACTGCCCGACCAGGTCGCGCAACTCTCCGAGCCAGTCCGGCGGCGGCTCAACCGCGACCGTGAACAGCGTGATGTGAAGCCGCTCTGGGGAGATGGGTTGTGCCTTCGAGTGGGCCGCTACCGCAGCCTGCACCGCCTGCGCCCGAGCGATCACACCCGGCGCCTCCACCGGGACGATTAGCGACCATGTCGGCTGGGCGCTGAACTTCGCCCGGGTCCGCGCAAAGTGGTCCGCTACCCGGCCGTCGCGGAGAAACGCGGCCCAGATGGCCTGCGCTCGCGGATCTGGCGAGCCGCTGCGAGCCGTCGATGCGGCGTCGCTCATGCGCCCCTCCCGACGAGCCGCCCGAGGCCCGATCGCACCGGCCTCAGCGCGAAGATGAGGAGCAGGAACGGCAGCCAGAGTAGCGATTCAGCCGGGCGGAGAAACAGGAATGCTTCAAGGCCGCCGATGACCACACCTAGCAGTACCGGGAACACGAAGTGGCTGGAGTCGCCGCGCTCGTCCCGTAGAAGTCCAAGCCCGAGCAGGCCCACGAACAGTCCACTCGCGAACAGCGCCGCCGCAAACATCCGCGCCAGCAACCGCCCCGGTGTCCCCGACGTGACGTCCGAATCCGTGAACGACGCCACGACGAAGATGACGGCCATGGTCCAGGCCGCCGAAGTCAGCGTGAACAGGATGTCTGGCACGGTCGTCGCCCGGCGGCGGCTGGCCCGGGGCTGCTTGCGGCCCGGCGCGCTGCGCCCTCGTTCGCTCATGCGCACCACGCCGCGGCCACCTAGAGTGGAAGCTCGAAGGTCATGCTGGGGTTGCGCAGCGGCACCATGGCGCCGATGGAGGAGAGGAAGCTCAGAGCGGGCTCGTTCCCATCGGGCAGCCGCCCCCGAATCCGCTGATAGCCCTTCTCGCGCGCGAACTCCAGAAGGTCGTCGGCCAGGGTGGTGGCCAGGCCCCGCCTCCGGTACGAGCCGAGCACCCACACGCCGATGAGCGCCGTATCCGGCTCGGTGGTGCTGAAGTCTAGCGCCCCGAATGCGACCGGAATGCTCCCATCGAACGCCAGCACGATCGCTCCCTGGTCGCCCAGGCGCCGGATCCACTGCTCAGCATCCTCAACCGCGAATTCATGAGGGAGTCCGACGTTCTCGTCGTGGCCGAGTGCCCTCACGATATCTGCCACAGCCTCGGCATCATCGGGAGTAGCTCGCCGCAATTCAGTTGTCCGCGTCATCCGGCACCTCCGCGCGCCGGGGCCATCATCGCGACGAACCGGTCGAAGATACCGTCACTGTCGAGCGGTCCCGGACATGCTTCCGCATGATACTGGATGGTAAGCAACGGCTCCGTGCGCAGGGCGATGCCCTCGACGGTCTGGTCGTTGAGGTTGATATGGCTCACGAAGGCGGTGCTCTCGAGTCCCTCCGCGTCGACGGCGTACCCATGGTTCTGGGCTGTGATGGTGACCCTTCCGGTGAGCGTGTCCTGTACCGGGTGATTCCCGCCCCGATGTCCGAACGGGAGCTTGAACGTACCCGCGCCAAGCGCCTGCGCCGCCACCTGGTGGCCAAGGCAGATCCCCAGCACGGGCGCCCTGCCGATGAGCTTCCGCGCCTCAGCAACCATTGTTTCGAGAAGCCGCGGGTCGCCAGGGCCGGGTGATAGCACGATGCCGTCCGGGCGCATGGACAGCAGGTCGTCTGCCGGCGCACCGGCCGGGAATACCCTGACCGCGCACCCGCGCTTCGCCAGCGAGCGCATGATGTTCCGCTTCACCCCGCCGTCGAGCAGCGCCACCCGGGTCGCGCCCGGCGGGGCTCCGTCCCAATCGTAGACTTCGCTGGTGGTCACCGAGGCGACCCAATTGACGTTGTCGTAATCGGGGAGGGCGCGGACCCGCTTGAGAGCGCTCGCCGCATCCTCCGAATGAGTGATCGTCCCGGGCATCACGCCGTGCCTTCGAATCACGCGGGTGACTGCCCGGGTATCGATGCGCTCGATCCCGACAACGCCCCGCGCCTTGAGGTACCCGTCCAGCGTGCCCGTGCTCCGGAGGTGGCTGGCGAACACCGCCGCCTCTCGAACCACGAGGCCGGAAGGCTGGATCCGCCCGGACTCCTCCACACGCTCGTCGATGCCGTAATTGCCGATCATCGGGTAGGTCAGCACGAGCAGCTGACCCGCATAGGAGGGGTCCGTCAACATCTCCTGGTAGCCGGTCATCGACGTGTTGAACACCACCTCGCCCTCGGCGTGGCCCGTCGCGCCGATCGCCCGCCCCTCGAAGACGCTCCCATCGGCGAGCACGAGCGATGCCTGGCTCATACCTCGACCCCCAGCGCCTCGTGGACAACCAGCCCGTCTCTCACCGTGAGCAACACCCTGCCGGTCAGACTCATGCCGTCCAGCGGAGAATTCTTCCCTTTCGAAGCGAACGCGGCAACGTCGACGGTCCACTGCGCGGCGGGGTCGATGACTGCAGCACTGGTGCCGCCCTTTAGCATGCCCGCAACCGGCGACCACCGCTCGAGCCCGAACGCGCCCACAGGCCCGATGGTCAGCGCCGCGAGAGCCCGTTCCAGGTCGAGTTCGCCGCGGTCGACCAGCGTAGTGACGGTCGCAAGGGCGGTTTCATAACACCCGATGCCGAACGCCGCGTCGTCGAACTCACAGAGCTTGTCCTCGCGGGCATGGGGCGCGTGGTCCGTGGCGATGGCATCGATCGTTCCGTCGTTGACTCCCGCCAGGAGTGCCCGGCGGTCCGCTTCAGTTCGTAGCGGCGGGTTGATCTTGGCGTTGGTGTTATAGGCGGGCTCCGGCCCCGGCCCGAACACCGCCTCCTCCGTCAGGAACAGGTGGCTCGGCGTGACCTCGCAGGTGACGTCCACGCCTCGCCGCTTCGCGTCCGCGACGAGTTCGACGCCCCGGGCGGTGGTGACGTGCGCCACATGCAGCTTGCCGCCGGTGGTCTCCGCAAGTGCGATGTTGCGCGCGATGGCGGAAACCTCGCCCGCCGCGGGCTGCCCTGCCAGCCCAAGCCGTTCGCTCACGCGGCCCTCGTTCATCACTCCCCCGGCGTTGAGCACGGGGTCATCGCAGTGCTCGCTCACCCTCAGCCCGAGCTCCCGCGCGATGGTCAGAGCGCGTCGCATCAGCAACGCGTCCGCGACCGGGCTCCCGTCGTCGCTGAACGCGACGCAGCCCGCCGCCGCGAGTTCAATCAGCTCGGCCAGCTCGCCCCCCGCCCGCCTCCGGCTCACGCAGCCAATCGGCAGCACTTCAACCACTGCCGTCCCGGCAATGCTCTCCTTCAGGGCTTCTACCACCGGGGCCGTGTCCGGCGCCGGCTCGGTGTTCGGCATAGCGCAGATGGTCGTGAACCCACCCCGGGCGGCTGCCAGGGTCTCGGTCGCGATCGTGCCCTTGTGCTCAAAGCCGGGCTCGCGCAGGTGCCCGTGCAGGTCCACCAGCCCCGGAACCACAATCCATCCCCGGCCCTCGAGGACGCGCGCTCCAGGGACGTCGCCGCTCGGGAACCCCACAAGCTGGCCCCCGCCCAGCAGGACATCGCGAACTGCGTCCATGCCGCCCACCGGGTCCATGACCCTCGCTCCCCGAACCAGGATCCGTTCGCTCATGGTCTCCGCACCTTAGCCGTGCCTCCCGGCTGCCATCAGATAGAGGATGGCCATTCGCACCGCCACTCCATTCGTCACCTGCTCCTCGATCACGGATTCCGCACTGTGCGCGACTTCCGCCGAGATTTCGATGCCCTCGTTCATCGGCCCCGGGTGCATCACCAGTGCCCCCGGTTTGGCCCGAGCGAGGCGTGTGGCGTTTACCTGGTAGCCCCGCGCGTAGTCACGCAACGATGGGATGAGCCCGCGCTCCTGCCGTTCCTTCTGGATCCGCAGCGCCATCACGATATCGGCGTCCATGATGGCGTTGTCGAAGTCGCTGGTGACCTCCAGTGGGGCGCCTTCGCTGCCGCCGCCGAGATAGGCGGGCAGCAGGGTCGGTGGCCCGGCGAGCACGACCCGCGCTCCCATCGCTGCCAGGGTCCAGAGGTTCGAACGCGCCACCCTGCTATGGAGGATGTCGCCTACGATGACCACCTTCTTGCCTTCGAGGTCGCCGACGTGCTGCCGCATGGTGTAGAGGTCGAGCAGCGCCTGGGTGGGGTGGGCATGGATGCCGTCACCGCCGTTTATCACGCTCGCTTTCGTGTGCCGGGCGGCCAGGTATGGTGCGCCCGATTTACCGTGCCGCATCACCAGAACGTCCGCACCAACCATCTCCAGAGTCCGCACCGTGTCGATGAGCGATTCGCCCTTCTCCACGCTGCTCCCGCTGGCCGTCAGGTTCACCACATCGGCGCCGAGCGCCTTTGCCGCGAGTTCGAAGCTGGCCCTGGTCCGCGTGCTTTGCTCGTAGAAGAGCGTCACCACCGTAGCGCCCCGGAGCGTGGCGACCCTGCCCACTGGCCGCGAACGGATCTCCGTCATCGCGTCCGTGGTTTCCATGATGAGTTCGATGTCCTCCCGCGAGAGCACGTCCGTATCCAGGAGGTCCTTGTGCCTCCAGCGCGGGAGCTCCGGCTCGGGCGCTGCGGCCCCGGCGGGGGCCTCCTCGCGGGTCGCTGCGTTAGCCATGGATGGCCTCCTGGTCCATGACGAAGACTCCGTCTTCGCCGTCGGTCTCGGTCAGGCGCACCTGCACGTCCTGGTACAGAGCCGTGGGGATGTTCTTGCCCACGAAGTCCGCGCGAATGGGAAGCTCTCGATGCCCCCGATCGACGATTACCGCCAGCCGGATCCGCTCCGGCCTCCCGAAGTCCAGCAATGCGTCCATCGCTGCCCGGACGCTGCGGCCCGTGAACAGCACGTCGTCCACCAGTACCACGGTCTTCCCGGTTATATCGGTGGGGATCTCGCTTGGCCGGAGCCGTGGCGGTTGCGTGCGCCGCGTGACATCGTCGCGGTAGAGGCCGATATCGAGGCTACCAACGGGCACTTCGACGCCTTCGAAGGTCTCGATGGCCGAGCCCAGACGCTTGGCGATGGGGAATCCGCGGGAGAGTAGGCCGACGAGCACCAGCCGCTCAGCACCGCGGTTGTTCTCGATGATCTCGTGGGCCAGCCGGCGCAACGTCCGGGCCAGTTCCTCGGGGCCGAGGAGAGTTTCGCCTTTCACGAAAAACGCCTCCCCGAAGCTGCCGGGCAGGCGCAAACAGTCACGTACGATGGGTTGCCGGTCATCCCGGCCCTCCTCCCTTGCCTGCCTCACGGGACCGGCTTAAAGGGCTGGGAACAAATGTACGGCTTCTGCCACCGGCGCTGCAACCCATCGTTCGACCAGCGTTCGCCAATCTGCCCCCCTCCTCGCCATAATGATGGCACCACCGCAGAGGATCGCCCCTCCTTGCCCACCCCGTCCGTCCCCGAAAGCCCTTCCGAGACCGAAGTCCGTGACCGGATCTTTTCAAGCGCGCTCAGCCACTTCTCCGAGAAGGGCTACGCCGCCACGGCCCTCCGCGAAGTGGCCGCCGACGCCCAGACGACGAAGCCGATGATCTACTACTACTTCGGCTCGAAAGAGGGGCTGTACGGCAGCATCGTGCGGGAGATCCTCGAAGAAATGGCCGAGTCCATCCGCTGCCACCTCGCCGCCGGTGCCTCTCCTGCTGCCAGGGCGCTCTCCTACTGCGAAAATTACATGGACTACTTCCTCGCTCGGGAAGAGACCATCGCCCTGGTGTTGCGAGAAGTCTTCGGCCTGGGAGGCGTACCGATGGCAGCCTTCAGCCGCACCCTCGGCGCCGAAGTGCGTCGTCCACTCGATGACATCCTCCGCGAGGGCATGGCTTCCCGCGCCTTCCGGGAAGACGACGTCGAAGTCTGCGCCACCGCCATCACCGGGATCATGAACATGTTCATCCTCGCCCACGTCTTCGGTGGCGCCGATATCGACCGCGAAACCCCGCTGCACCAGGTCCGCTACTACGTTGCCGGCCTCTCTCTCCTTCCCTGACCCTTCACTTCCGGTGCTTCCCTGCCGAATCTCTCAACAGGGAGGATCCGCGATGCCCAAGATGATCGACTACTACGCGATCCTGCGCGTCCCGGCTGGTGCCGACCTGGCGGGGGTCGAGAACGCCTATGCCCAGGTCTCCCACGAACTTGCGACCCGCACGGCAGTCGATGACACCTCGGCCGAAGCTCTTCGCATCGTGAACGAGGCCTACTCCGTCCTGTCTCATCCCGAGCTGAGGCGTGAGTACGACGCGGAGTTCTTCGCCGCCGATATCGTCCGCCAGCACAGGCTCAGCCAGCTCGCCCAGCGCCGCCAGCGCCTCGCCGGCTGGATGCTAATGAGCGGCCTCATGAGCGTGATCGCCATCGAGGCTGCCGCAATCGCCTACCTGGGTCGCGCCGATATCAGCCGGTTCTTCGACCGGCTCGGCTTCTAACCCGCCGCGCTCGCTGGCTCGATCAGGCTCGCCTCCGCTTCAGCGTAGGGCACGATCGTGTCGAACATGTTCACCTGGCTGTCCAGCCGCTTCTGCAACCCACTGATCAGCCCCATCACCTGGAAGATGAGCAGGATGTCCTGTGGGATCTCCACCACCGGATTGTTCTCGAGGATCTTCGCCAGCCGCTCGTTCACCTCCGGCATTACGTCCATGTCCACGTAGGGCTTCGCCTCCGGGCCCCCGATCTCGAAGAACGAGCGGCCGAGCGCCACCAGTGACGCCGGGTCGTCTGACTTCGTCCTGAATCCCAGCGCCCGGAACGCCTCGACCATCTTCGCGTCGTCGGCCGAGAAAATCGCCATGGTCAGCACGACATAACTCCGTCGAAACGCCTCCGGGAGCTCCTTCGAGAGACCGAAGTCGATGAAGACCACGACCGGTCCCGGGAGCACCAGCAGGTTGCCCGGATGCGGGTCCGCGTGGAAGAAGCCGTTCACCAGGATCTGCTCGCAGTAGGCTTCCATCACGATCTGCGCGACGAGACCCGGCGCCACGCCGATTGCCGCCAGGCCCGCCGTGTCGGAGACCTTGACCCCGTCGATGTACTCCATCGTCAGCACGCCCCTGGAGGTGTGTTCCCAGACGATCTCGGGCACGCGGATGTCTCGGCGGTGGCCAAGCTCCCGAGCTACGCGCTCCCCGTTCTTGCCTTCGTTGATGAAGTCGAGTTCAAGCGGGGCATTCCGCTCCGCCTCCTGGATAAGGACGCCGAAGTCGAAGTTCCGCTCCATTCGCGCAAGCAGCTTCACGAGGATGGCGAAGTTCCGCAGGTCGGTCTCCACGACGCGCCGGATGCCGGGGTACTGGATCTTCACCGCGACATCGCGCCCATCCTTCGTCCTCGCTCGGTGAACCTGCGCGAGCGACGCAGAGGCTATCGGGACTGCGTCGAACTCGGCGAAGACTTCCTCGGGATACGCACCCAACTCCCGGCGGAGCTTCTCGCGCATCAGCCGGTAGGGCCGCGGCGGCACCTGGTCCTGCAGCCGCCCCAGGACATGCACGTACTCGGGCGGGGCCACATCAGCACGGCTGCTGATGAACTGGCATGTCTTGATCAGGAGCCCCTCGATGCTCACGGCTGTCCGGTACAGCCGCTCCGCCGCACGCAGGTGCTGGGCCTTGTAGCGCCGCGCCTTCTCCTCGGGTGAGAGCTTCCTTTGACGCTGGATCCGCTTGTACCCGAGGTAGATGACGAAGAAGTTCCAGGCCACGATCCAGGTCCTGCGCGCTCGCTGCGGCAGTGGAAGTGGCCTCGCCCCGGTTCGCGAACGGCCCATCACATCCAGCTTAGCTTGTGCCGGGCGTCACAAGGAAAGAGCCGGGACAGAGGTGTCCCGGCCCAAGGACGCGTTCGTGGCGTCGCCCTACTCTGCCTTGAGCGCGATGTCATCGACCTTCCAGGCGCCGGCGACATCCTTCCACTTGGTTTCGATGACTCCCTGGCCGTCGTCACGCT
>CAYPAZ010000049.1:0-11708 GCA_964408835.1 uncultured Anaerolineaceae bacterium | reverse complement strand
GCGGCGGGGCCGGCGGGTGTGATTGCGCCCAGGTGAGGAGCGCCTCGGCGTGGAGAGTGTTGATGACCATGCCTGGGAGCACGTCGCAATCGGCGGCGCGGGTGCAGCCGTAAGGGAGCCACGCGAGCTGGCCCGGGGCGTGGGCGTCTGAATCGATGGAGAAGCGGCAGCCCATCTGGATGGCATGGGTGATCAGCCGGCGGGGCGGGTCGAGCCGTTCGGGGCGGCAGTTGATCTCCACGGCCTTGTCGAACATCTGGCAGGCGGCGAAGACGTAGTCGGGGTCGAACTCAGACTCGGGGCGGTCTTTGCCCCCGGACTTCATCCGGCCCGTGCAGTGGCCCAGTACATCCATGTGGGGGTTGGCGATGGCGGTCACCATCCGCCGGGTCATCTCGTCGCGGGGCATCCGCAGCTTGCTGTGGACGCTCGCGACGACGATGTCGAGGCGTTCCAGCAAGTCTTCGCGCTGGTCGAGTGAACCGTCGTCGAGGATGTCGACTTCGATGCCGGTGAGGATGCGGAACGGCGCGAGTTCGCGGTTGAGCTCGGCGACGACATCGAGCTGCTCGAGGAGGCGTTCGGCGGTGAGACCGTTGGCGACGCGGAGGCGAGGCGAGTGGTCCGTGAGGACCATGTACTCGTGGCCGAGGTCGCGGGCGGTGACGGCCATCTCGCGGATCGGCGAGCCGCCGTCGGACCAGTCGGAGTGGACGTGGAGGTCACCGCGGAGCGCGAAGCGGAGTTCTCCCGCGAGCCCCTCCGCGACCGGGACCTTCGATGACTGCTGCTCGAGGCGGGCGAGGTAGGAGGGCACTTCGCCGGCACGCGCTTCGGTGATGACGCGGGCGGTGGCATCGCCGATGCCGGGGAGGTCGCGGAGCGTGCCGGCGGTGAGACGGGACTCCAGCTCGCCGGGAGGGAGAGCGCGGAGAATGCCCGCGGCCTTCCGGAAGGCCTGGACCCGATAGGTCGGCTCGTCCTCCCGCTCGAGGAGGAAGGCGATGCGGTCGAGGGCGGCGAGGGGGTCCATCGTCTGCATGGTACCAACGGGTGGAGGTAACCACAGAGGCGCGGAGGTTGGGTCAGCCGGCCTCCGCGGCTCGCTTGAGGTCGGCGGCGAAGTCATCGAAGGCGGGCTGGAGATCGGGGATGGAGCGACCGATCAGCGGAGACATCGGACCGCTGAAGACCTCGTGCATGCTGAATTCGACCTGGCCATCGTCCTTCGGGCTGATGGTGAACGTGCGGACGCCCTTGAAGAGACCGAGCGGCATCCCCCCTCGCCACACCATCCGCGAGGGCTCGGAAAGCTCCGCCACCTTCACGGGGAACGCGCGGCCGGGGTTGATCTTCGCGTGGACCGTCACCTTGCTCCCCAGCGCGATCTCGCCTTCGACCCTATCGACGGTGGAGTTCCAGGAGGTGTAGGCGGGGGCATCGGTGAGGATGCGCCAGACGGTGGCCGCGGGGGCGTTGATTGTGGTGGAGGCGGAGAAGGTTTTCATTGCGGGATGGTACCAGAGAGCACTCAGCGGAACGCCGGCATGACCTCCTTCGCCAGGGTCTCGAAGATGGGCAGAGTGCGGGAAGGCGGAAGGCCCGGGAAGGTCGCGAAGTAGAGCAGGGAGGTCACCCCGAGCGCTTCGAGGGCGCGAACCTCTTCCACCACGGCCTCCGGAGATTTCAGTACGCGGTCGCGGGTGCCGCGGTCGCCAAGGGAGGCGACCATCTGCTTCCAGGCGACATCGGAGGGGAGGTCGGCGGCGGTGCCATACCAGTCGGCGTAGTTCTCTCTGCGGTGCATGTAGTGGGGGCCGATCTCAGACCAGGTGGCCTCCGGGTCGGGCGTGGGGTACGAACTGGCAAACGCGGCGAGGTTCGCCGGGCCAGGCTTGCCCTCGGGGGCGAGCGCATCGCTGTACATGGCGTAGAGGTCCGGGCCGCCAACAGCGATAAGGCCATCACCCACGCGGGCCGCCCGGCGGACGGGCGCTTCCGCGCGACCGGCGAGCCAGATCTCCGGGCCAGGACGCTGGACCGGCTTCGGGGTGACGTTGATGTCACGGAAGTTGTAGTGGCTCCCCTCGAAACTCGCCGGGCCATCGGCCCATGCGCGACGGATGACTTCGATGCCTTCGTCCATGAGCGAGGCTCGTGCGCGCCGCGGTACGCCGAACGCTTCGAACTCCTCGACTTTGTAGCCAAGCCCGAGGCCGAGGCGCAGCCGGCCGCCCGAGAGGACGTCGACCACCGCGGCGTCTTCGGCTACCCGGAGCGCATCGTGGAGTGGCAGGAGCAGGACGGCCGTCCCGATGGTGATCCGGGAGGTGCGCGCGGCGATGGCGGCTGCCGCGGGGATCACGGAGGGGAGGTATTCGTCGTCTATGAAGTGATGCTCGGTGACCCATGCAACATCGAATCCCATCGCCTCGGCCGCCTGGATGTGGTCGAGCGTTTCGGCGTACAGCCGTTCGGCCGGGACGTGCCAGCGCGGCGGGTTCCGGAAGTCGTACAGCAATCCAAATTCCACAGGTATCTCCGTGCATCGGCCAAAGGGCTGAGGGATGGCATGGCGCGAAAGGGCGAGCCCGGCGGTACCGGGGGCCGGAGTCGCGAAGGCTCCCCGACTTCTACAACTGAATGCACAGCTTTGTCGATCTCGCTCTCTCGCGGCGAAACGGAGCAGTGAGATTCAGGTGGGCCCGGAGAGGCCCAGGAGGAGTAACAAAAATGAGCGCGTTCTCACCGAAGTCGCTCGCGCGGTCCAGCGCACGCCACCCGTGGCTGGTGGTAGTCGCCTGGGTGGTCATCGTGGCCGCCGCGGCCTTCGCGACTACTCACACCCAGATCAACGACGAACAGGCTGCCATCGGCAGCGACTCACACAGGGCCGATAACATCATCAAGGACGCGTTCGGTGAGTCCGGCCCACGAGAGACGATCGTCATCGAGTCCGCCCGGTACACCGTCGACGACCCGGAGTTCCGGGCGCTGGTCCAGGGTCTCGTGGCCCAGCTGCAGGCGATGCCCGGTACGGTGGCGTTCGTGACCTCGTACTACGAGAACAGCGAGGCCGCATTCGTCTCGGCCAACCGCCACGCGACCATCATCCCCGTAGTCCTGACAGGCGAGGTCGGCGACGCGATAGCGACCGTGAAACCGGCCCGGGAGGCCGTGAAAGCGGCCCGAGTGGAGGGCTTCACGGTGCTGATGGTCGGCGATGGCAGCCTTGGTCTGGACTGGCAGCATCGCGCTGAGTCCGACCTCCGCGCGGCGGAGACGTTCGGCGTCCCGGCGGCGCTCATCGTCCTGCTGCTGGTGTTCGGCGCCGCAGCAGCGGCAGGCGTCCCTGTGCTGCTGGCGCTCCTCGGCATCCTCACGGCCATGGGCCTGACCGCGGTGGTCAGCTTTGTCTCCCCCGTGAACACCATGACTGCCAACATGACGACGATGATCGGCCTGGCGGTCGGCATCGACTACACGCTGTTCGTGCTCGAGCGGTTCCGGGAGGAGCGCCGGGGCGGGCTGCAGAAGGTCGGCGCAATCGCCGAAGCCGGCGACACGGCTTCGCGCGCGGTCCTCTTCTCGGGGATTACCGTGGTCATCGGCCTGGCGAGCCTTGCGCTCGTCCCGGGGACCATGCCCCGTGGCCTGGCGCTCGGCGCCATCGCCGCCGTCGTCGTCGCTGTCGCGATGGCGATGACGTTGCTGCCCGCCATCCTGAGCATCATGGGCGACCGCGTGAACTGGCTGCGGATGCCGTGGCTGCGGTCGTCGGCCAAGGGCCCGCAGGAAAACGGTCTCTTCGACCGGACCACCCGCACCGTCCAGCGCCATCCCGTCCTCGCCACCGCCGGCTCGGCCGGGCTGCTGGTCGGGCTGGCGCTTCCGGTCTTCGCGATTCAGCTGGGCTCGCCCGGCATCAGCGACATGCCCCGCAACATCGAATCGGTGCAGGCGTTCGAGATCCTGGACCGTGACTTCTCCGCCGGACGCCTGGCCCCGGTGAAGGTCGTCATCCAGGGCGACGTGAACGGCCCCGCGGTGACGCGGGCCATAGAGCAGCTGCGGGCGCGGATTGCGGCGGACCCCAACTTCTCCGGAGTGGGTGAGCTGACGGTCAGTGCCAGTGGCAGTGTCGGTGTGCTCGAAGTGGTGCTGGTTGGCGACACCATGGGCTCCACCGCCCAGGACTCTGTCCGGCGGCTCCGGAGCGATTACGTCCCCGCCGCGTTTGAAGGCTCATCCGCCAGCGTTGTCGTCGGCGGCGGCCCGGCGGCGACGGTAGACTACGTCGACCTGTTCAGCCGCTACCTGCCCATCGTCATCGGGTTCGTGCTGCTGCTGAGCTTCCTCCTGCTGACGATGGTGTTCCGCTCGGTCGTCATCCCGCTGAAGGCGATCACCATGAACCTGCTGAGCGTCGGGGCGGCGTACGGCCTGCTGGTGCTCGTGTTCCAGGAAGGCGTCGGGGCGGGCCTGCTGGGGTTCCAGCAGGTGGATAGCCTCGCGGCGTTCCTGCCCGTGTTCCTGTTCGCCATCCTGTTCGGGCTCTCCATGGACTACCACGTGTTCCTGCTGAGCCGCATCCAGGAGCGGTACCTGGCCACCGGCGACAACACCGCCGCGGTCGGCCACGGCCTCCGCTCCACGGCGCACATCATCACGGGCGCCGCGGCGATCATGATCGTGGTCTTCGGTGGGTTCGCGATGGGCAGCCTGCCGGAGATGCAGCAGATGGGCTTCGGTCTTGCGGTCGCAGTCTTCCTCGATGCGACGGTCGTCCGCTCCGTGCTGGTGCCGGCAAGCATGCAGCTGTTGGGCAAGTGGAACTGGTACCTGCCGAGCTGGCTGGAATGGTTGCCGAAAATCAACGTCGAAGGCGCTCCGCGGGCTGCGGCCGGCCGCGAATTCGGGTTCGCTCCGGCTGGCGGTGGGCGCTAGTCCTCTTCTCGAGCGTTTCTCCCCCGCGAGTGGCCCCGGGCTGTCCAACTCAGCCCGGGGCCATCTCGTCCCGCCCGCTTCAGTCCTGGCTGGAAGGTCCCTCCAGCACATCGTGCACGAGGTCGAACTCAAGGCCCGCGACGCTGCGGAGGTCTGCCGCCAGCGTCCCCAGCCGCGCAGCGAGGTTCGGCCGATCGGCGACGCCGAACTCCCACAGCTCGATGAGGTAGTGTGCCAGCTGGTTTTCGAGCCGCTCGAGCTCCGTGAGGAGCCGCGGCTCGCGGACGGCGATATCGTGGGCGAGCCCGTCGGACGTCAGGATGGCATCGAGGCGCGTTTCGACCGCGATGATGCAGGCGCGGATGGCCGCGCGGACCCGCGCTTTGGAGAGGCGGTCGTAAGGGGCGGCGACTGCTCGTTCCAGTTGCGCCGCGGCCCGGAAGAGCGAATCGGCGCCAGTCTTCATCCGGGGCGTCTCGGCCATTGAGAGCGTACCCATATCACACCTCCGCCGACATCATGCCGCGGCCGGCGGGACAGGGTGAGGGCCGTTCGGCCCAATCTCCGGGGCCGAAGGTCGCGACTTTCCTGGGCGGAACCGGGAGCGGGCCGGTATCGTTGGCGCGGATGAACGTCCACCTCGTCGACGGTACCTATGAGCTGTTCCGGCACCACTTCGCGCTGCCCTCCCACCGGGACCCACAGGGCATGGAAGTTGCGGCCGTACGGGGTGTGTTGCGGTCGCTCATGGGGCTGCTGGAGGAGGGCGCGACACACGTCGGGATTGCGACGGACCACGTCATCGAGTCGTTCCGGAACGGGCTATGGCCGGGTTACAAGACTGGCGAAGGGGCGCCGAAGGAGCTGCTGGCGCAGTTCCCGCTGCTTGAAGAGGGGCTGCGAGCCATGGGCCTGGTCTGCTGGGCGATGGTGGAGTACGAAGCCGACGACGCGCTGGGCTCCGCGGCAGCGAAGGCCGCCGCCGACCCGGATGTCGAGCGCGTGTTCATCATGACGCCGGACAAGGACCTGGCGCAGTGCGTCGTCGGCGAGCGGGTGGTGCAGTTCGACCGAAGAAAAGGCTCGATCACGGACGCGGCGGGGGTCGTCGCGAAGTTCGGCGTGCCACCCGAGTCGATCCCGGACTTCCTCGGGCTCGTGGGGGACTCCGCCGATGGGTTCCCGGGGGTGCCGGGGTGGGGAGCGAAAGGGACGGCGGCGGTGCTGAGCGTGTATGGCCATCTCGAGGCCATCCCGGAACATCCGTGGAACTGGGACAGCTCGATTGCGAGCGCCAAACGGCTGGCGACGGCGCTGGCGGAGAACCGGGAGAGAGCGTTCCTGTTCCGGGAGCTGGCCCGGCTGCGCCTCGATGTGCCCGTGTTCGAGGACGTGGAGGACCTGCGGTGGGAGGGGCCGGGTGAGGGCTTCGAAGTGCTGTGTGCGCGGCTGGGGGCGGAGGACCTTTTGAGGCGCTCGGGCCGGTTGGTGAAGCGGCGCGAAGCGTAAACGGACCTAAGGGGCCCTCGGAATTGGGCCATCCGGCCGTTGCGGCGGGGGTGGCGGCGGCGGATGCTGGAGTTCAGAGGGATCAACATGGCCGCCAGCCCGAATACGGCGATGGAGGTGCCTCCCGAGCGCGACTCGATTGGGCGCGGGTTGGGCGGACGGCTGCGTGTCTCAAGCAGGCGGCTCCGGCTGTTGGCGGGGGCGCTGTCCCTCCTCGGACTGGTGGCGGTGGTGACGCTGGCGGCGGTTTCCTGGCACTACTCTGGGCGCCTCTACGAAGCGGCCATCCAGCTCGATGAGGGTGTGGACCGCTACGACCTCGAGGTGCTTGATGTTGGTGAGGGCTTCATCGACCTCCAACCGATGGAGGATACGAGCCCGGATGGGGAATGGAGGCGTGACGGGACGTACGGACTGGCCTGGGAATCGGGATACGCACAGGTGGGCGGGATCATCGAGGTCGACAGCGGGCGCGTGAGGCGAGTGTTCGATGCACGCCCCGCAGGTGCACCGCCACCGGGCACGGCAGTGCGGCTGGACAGCTATGCCTTCGAGCACAACCCGCTGGCCGGTCGCGGGATCCCCTATGAGGAGGTTTGGATCGAAGGGGAGCTGGGACCCATGGAGGCATGGCTCATCCCCGGCGAAACCAGCTCCTGGGCGATCTTCGTCCACGGAAGGCATGCAGAGCGCGCCGAAGCGCTGCGGATGCTCCCGGCAGTAACGTCGTCAGGGCTCAACGCGCTCGTGATGACGTACCGGAACGACGCCGGCGCGCCCTTGAGCCCGGACAGCAGGTACCACTGGGGCGAGACGGAGTGGAAGGACCTTGAGGCGGCGGTGGGTTACGCAGTCGAGCACGGGGCGACGGACGTCATCCTGGTCGGTTACAGCATGGGCGGGGCCATTGTGCTGGGGTTCATGGACAAGTCACCTTCAGCAGAGGTGGTCCACGCACTCATCCTCGACTCGCCGGCCATCTCGCTTTCTTCGATGGTGGACCTCGCCGCTGACGACATGGGTCTGCCGGACATGGTCACGTGGCTGGGCAAGCGGGTCGCCAGCTGGCGGTACGGTCTGGACTGGGGCGCGATCGACTACCGTGACGAAGCGCGTCGCATCGCCGTGCCAGTCCTGCTGTTCCACGGGAGCGGGGACGACACAACGCCGTTCGCGGAGAGCGAGGCGTGGGCACGCGAGCGGCCCGACACCGTCCGGTTCGTCCCGACATCGGCGGGGCATGTCCGATCCTGGAACGTCGACCCAGCGGGGTACGAGTCAGCGGTGGCAGCGTTCGTCCGCGAAACGATGTCCGAGCATATCGGCCGATAGCGCCGCGGAGTGGCCGGAGCGGAAACGGCCGAACGGGCCCATGGGATAGGGACATCCGGCCGTTACGCCGGGGGTGACGGGTGGTGGATGCTGGAAGGAGCAGGGAGCTTCGGTGCGAGAGGCCCCGCGAAGGAGATGGCCATGAAGGTGCTCGTGGCATACGCATCGAAGCACGGGGCGACCGCGGAGATAGCCGCGGCCATCGGGTTCGAGCTTGGCGTCCTCGGCATTGACGCGGAGGTGAAGCCGGCCTGGGCGGTGACGAGTGTCGGCGAGTACGACGCCGTGGTGCTGGGCAGTGGGATCTACGCCGGGCACTGGCTTTCCGACGCGACCGACTTCGCGGTGGCCTACGGGCCTGCCCTCGAGAACACCCCGATGTGGCTGTTCTCCAGCGGGCCGATCGGCGACCCGCCGCTGCCCGCCGATGACGCGGTCGACCTCAAGGGGGTGCTCGGCGCGGTTACACCGGTCGAGCACCGGGTCTTCGCTGGCCGCCTGGTCCGGAAGGACCTGGGGTTCTTCGAGCGGACCGTCGCCGCAGTGCTGCGCGCGCCCGACGGTGACTTCCGCGATTGGGACGCCGTGCGTGATTGGTCGGGGCAGATTGCGGAGGCGCTATGCGCGAGCCAGCCCGTACGGGCTCTTGAGCCGGTCGGGGCTGCGCGGTAGGGCTGGTTCCTGACCTCTTTTGACGCGCCGCAAGCCGGCCGGACAGGACAGTGCCTGAACTCCCCCGTGGGGAGGACCTCCCCAGCCAGAGTGGCAGCTTCGAGTTGAACTGCGAGCAATGATCGAACCCGGTCCCGGGCGGCTTCGCCCGGGACCGGGAGTGCAGGTGGGCCTCCTGGGATTCGTTAGCGGGCTGGAGGGGGCGTCTCGGCAGGCCCGGTGGTGGGGTCGACGCGGTGGGTGTGTGCTGCGGCGCTGTAGTCACCGCTGCGCCGGACGACGCCGAGAATGTGGTCGTCCGTGACGACGTCGGTTGGCTGGTGGTGGCCTACGGCGTGAAGGGCGAATGCGAGCGCCGAGAGGCCAACAGCTGCGGCCATCCAGAGCAGTCCATCGAGGAGCGTGCCGGTGCCGAAGGCGTCGTAGAGGACAAGGAAGCCGATGACGGTGGCGGCCACGGAGCCGAGGGCCGCGACCCATGCGAAGGAGTGCTCCGTCCTGAGCAGGGCGCGGTTTTCGCCATCTGCGGGCTCAGCCGCCGCGTGATGGCGGCCGTGGTGCAGTGCGCCGGCGAGGACGGCGAGAGCGCCCGCGGCGCCGACCCAGACGAGGCCCTCCCAGAAGGCAGGGTTGCCGAAGGAGGCATCGAGGATGACGCGATCCTGGAGCCGGGCCCAGGTGATCGTACCGAACCCGATCAGAAGACCGACGGCACCGGTAAACAGCGCCGCGATGGCGGCGAGCCAGGCGCCCCAGTGTTCGGTGTTGTACATCGTGGCCTGGGCAGTGGAGTGTTGTTGGTGGGCAGGCATGGTTCTCTGGGCCATGGTGCTACCTCCTGTTTGGGGGTCAGGAGTACGGTAGCCGGGAAGGGGTGCGCTTCGGATTACGTGGCTAGCATATGCGCATTACGAATACGTGGCAGGTGGGCCGGTCGCCTGGCCAAGTTCACGGTGGACCGAGAAGGTCCCAGCGGTTGCCCGCGACGTCAACGAACACCGCGAAGCGGCCGTAGGACTCGGTGCGGGGTTCTGTGGGGCCGGCTCTCCGAAGGCTAACTGATCGGCCAAAGCTCCTGACACAGCGGTGTCAGTTTGCCGTCTCTCGCTTGCCACGTCCTGACAGCGGGCTGTCAGGACGGCTCCCCTACCATGGCCTCTACGCGGCCCCGGTGCCGCCGTCAGGAGTTACACCCGATGGAAGTCAGCCAGCTCATCTTCAATCACAACAGCGCCAACCCGAAGGCCCTCCACGCCTTCTACGCCGATGTCATCCGGCTCGACCCCAACCCCCAGATGGGCGACTACGCGCTCATGGCCGCCGGCACGCCCTTCATCGTCGATGGCCATAGCGACCTCACCGGCCCCACGAAGGAGCCGCCCCGGACGATGGCCAACTTCGCCGTTGATGACCTCGTCGCCGAGACCGACCGCCTCGAAGCCGCCGGCGTGGAGTTCCTCGTCCGCCGCGGCCCGCCCGCTCCCCAGGAGATCGCCTTCGCCACGTTCATCGACCCCGACGGTGGCTACGGACAGATCTTCCAGGTGGACGGCGCTCCCGCCGGCACGCGCATGTTCGCCGTCTCGCGCCAGAGCGGGGACCCGGATCGCATGAGGACCTTCTACCGGGATGTCGTCGGCCTCTCGAACGGTCTCCCTGAGCTCGGTAGCCCCTTCATGGCCGGCGGCACCCCCATCTACATCAGCCCCCACAGCGAAGTCAGCGGCAACGCCAGGGAGCCCGCCCGCGTCCTTCTCAATTTCTTCGTCGCCGACCTCGCCGCCGAGCAGAGGCGCATCGAAAGCCACGGCGTCGAGTTCATCCGCACCGCCGGGCGCGAACCGTGGGGCGGCGTCATCTCCACCTTCCCCGATCCCGACGGCAACTATCTCCAGCTCATCGAGCTCCGCCCGGAGTAGCCGCCGGCCGGAGGTGCTCTTGGAGCCGGCCCACCAGCCGCTCCCACCTGGCGGAAGGTGAGGCGCGGGGTAGCAAAAGCGGGCCTCCCGGTTGGGAGGCCCGCTTTTGTTTCGTAGCAGGGGAGGGATTCGAACCCTCGACCTTCGGGTTATGAGGGCATCTCGGGCTATCCCAAGCCGTGCCTCACGGATGGTTACGTTAGCTCCGTGAATCTAGCGTCCGGACCAACCCAGTCACCCATACCAGCGCTGTTGGCCCCGTCACGGGGCGACGCTTTGCAGATCGCGGCGGACGTGGCGGCCGCCCTGGAGCCCGGCAGTGCCGGCATTTGGCAATGCCTCGGCTGTTCGCGACCCATGTGACCCCGCCATGCTCCGGCCCCTCTTGCCGCCGCCGAAGCACGCCCATTAAGCTCGGCCCATGACCAAGTTCCTCATATCCTTCCCGAGCGAAGCCATGGTGTTGACCGACGAGGAGTTCCCGATCGTCGTAGCGGATTCGCACGCAGTCATCGAGGAGGCCAAGGCGGCGGGCGTCTATGTCTTCGGCGGAGGTATCGAAGAAGCGGTCGAGCCGGTGCTCGTGGCCGCCGACGGGTCTGTCCGCGCCGAGACCTATCCCGGGAGCGTGATCAAGGGTGGATTCACCATCCTCGAGTTGCCGGACCGGGCGTCCGCCGAGGAGTGGGCGCAGAAGATCGCCGTGGCGTGCCGCTGCTCACAGGAACTGCGAGAGTTCGCGTACGACCCGCAGAGTTGAACGCTGTCCTCCCACCTGGCGGAAGGTGAGGTTGGGGGGTATTAGAACGGGCCTCCCGGTTGGGAGGCCCGTTTCTTGTTTGGTAGCGGGGGAGGGATTCGAACCCTCGACCTTCGGGTTATGAGCCCGACGAGCTGCCACTGCTCCACCCCGCGGTGGTAGGGGCGGGACGCCCCTTAAGGGAACTGAAGAGCGAAGACCTGCGTGTAGGGCATTCGTTGGCAAGCCTTAATGTTGGTCAAGCCCTCGACCATTAGTACGCCTTAGCTGAACGCATTGCTGCGCTTACACCTGGCGCCTATCAAACAGGTAGTCTTCCTGTGGTCTTACCTGGTTAATCCAGTGGGAAGTCTCATCTTGAGGTGGGCTTCGCACTTAGATGCTTTCAGCGCTTATCCGATCCGGACATAGCTACCGGGCGATGCTCCTGGCGGAACAACCCGCAGACCAGCGGTCCGTCCACCCCGGTCCTCTCGTACTAGGGGCAGCTCCTCTCAAACTTCCTACGCCCACGGCGGATAGAGACCGAACTGTCTCACGACGTTCTGAACCCAGCTCGCGTACCGCTT
>CAYPAZ010000048.1:0-11755 GCA_964408835.1 uncultured Anaerolineaceae bacterium | reverse complement strand
TGTGGGGGCTGCTGCTCTCGCTGAAGGTGCCGACCGTCGCGCGGATGCACGGCTACTGCTTCGGGGCGGGGCTGGAATTGCCGATGTTGTGCGATGTGCGCATCGCGGCGGAGGGGACGACCTTCGCGCTGCCGGAAGTGACGCTGGGCTACATCCCGAGCGCGTGCGGGACGCAGACGCTGCCGCGGATTGTGCCGCCGGGGGTGGCAGCGCACATGATCCTGACCGGGGAGCCGATCGATACGGAGGCGGCGCTGCGGTGGGGGCTTGTGCACCAGGTGGTGGCTGAAGCCGAACTGGACGGAGCGGTAGAGAAAGAGATCGCGGGGATCCTGGGCGGCGGGCAGCCCTCCAGCGCTCGGGTGCGATGACGTACCAGCGGGTGGAGGCACCGGGACGTCCGCCGTTGCTGGTGGCGTTCGGCGGGGTTGCGATGGTGATCTTGCTGGTGGTGTTCGGGGTGGGGGCGTGCATCGTGTTCCTGGAGTCGGGTGCAGATTCGGGGGAGGTGGCGGTGGGGCAGGCCGGAGCGTTCTCGCCCGGGACCGTCGAGTACTACTCAGAGCGGAACCTGTTCATCGTGCGGTTGCGGGATGGGAGCTTCCATGTGGTGTCGGACCTGGATGCGGCGAACCGGGCGAACGACCAGCGACGGTGCCGAGTGCGGCTGGTGGCGGGCAACGACCCGGCGGTGGCGGAGCGAATGGACAGACTTGGTGCGCGGCTGACGCCCGTGGCGGCAGCGACGACAGTGGTGTTCACGGAGGACTGCAATGGGGCGATTTACGACATCACTGGCGTGAGGCTGGACGTCGACGGTCCTAACCTGGACACGTACCCATCGCACATAGACGAGCGGTCGCAGCTGGTGGCAGACCTTTCGCGGAGGACGTGCACGGAGCGGACCGAGGGTGAGCTGGCGCTGGCGGTGCGGTGCCCGTAGGGCTCAGGGGAGCGCGGGCAGGGCCAGGGAATCGAGGTCCGCGGGGACGGTGATGCCGGAGTACATGAGGCTGGCGGGGTCGTTGTCCAGCTCGATGCCGAAGTGAGCCCGGGCGACGGCGCGGAGGAGAAGGAGATAGACGCGCTCTTCGTGCTCCGCAGTGCCCGGCCGGCCGGCTTCGAAGGTGGAGAGCACGGCCAGGTTCTCCTCGGGCCAGGCGGCGTCAACGTGGCGACCGACGGCGGGATCCTGGTCGAAGCGGTCATCGGTGACGCCGATGATGGTGACGAGCGGATCGCGGATGAGCGGGCGGGCCGTGCCACGGAGGTCGAAGGCGTACTCTTCGCTCCAGGAATCCCATGTGGGGTAGTAGAATCCGGCTGGCCAGAGGATCTCGACGATGATGCCGAGTTCCCGTTCGAGGCGGGAGGCGGCGGCTTCAAGGTCCCGAGCGAAGGGCACATGGGCCTGGTGCTCGCCATCGGGGGCGATGCAGATGACGGGAACTCCTACCTGGCAAGGCCAGGGGAAGAGCTCCTTCGTGGGCCAGAGGGTGCCGATGGAATCGAGGTCACTGAAGCCCCACATGTCGGCATAGTTGAGGTAGCGGATGTCTTCGCCGGGTGGGAGATCGAGGTGGAGGAGGGCGACGTAGCGCCCCATGTACTTGGAGGTGCGGAGGAAGAGGAGCTCTTCGGTGAGGGGGCTGCCGTCGTAGGGTTCGACGAACGCCATGCGCCAGTAGGAGAAGACGCCATGGCGACCACCTGAGCGCGCACCGAACATCCAACCGTAGCGGCCATCGGCGGGCACAATATCGACCGGGGTGAGACCGATGAAGGTGCTCGGGGTGCCATGGTCGATGCCGTACAAGTCCTCCAGGGCGGTGAAGAGGGCCAACTCCGTGACCTGGGAATACTCGGGATCGATCCATGCGGGATCCATGGCGATGGAGGGAAGGACCAGGACTTCGATGCCGCCGGTTTCCCGATGGAAATCGACGATGGCCTCGATGAGGTCGGTGCGGACGTTGCCGAAGGGGACGAGGCACACGCGAGATTCTTCCCCGAGGCAGAGGGACGCGTCGTAGGCGAGGGCATCGAGCTCCGGGTTGATGACCAGGCAGTCGGCGATGTTCTCGCCCCAGCAATCGGCGCCTTCGTAGAGGTCTCCGAGGCCCCAATCGTCGTCCCAGTCGTCAAGCCAGTCATCGCTGTCGAGCCAGTCTTCCCAGGTCATGATCAACGACTGATCGGGGAGTTCGACGGGGCGGCTGGAGCCATAGCTAGAGAAGCGGACTTCGAATTCGTAGGTGGTGGCGTAACGGCCGGTGCCTTCGAAGGTGGCGGTCCAGAGCCGCATATAGCCGTCCGCATCGAGCCAGGCTTCCGCATGGATGACCGCCGGGAGTTCGCGAGGCCGGAAGCCGCCCGAGAGCGTGCTGATAGCGGCGAGGTCTTCGGCGAGAACTTCGAAGCTGTAATGGGACATCGGCTCGAAGTTCAGTTCTTGCTGGCCGTGGTACGTGACGGAGGCGGCGGCTTCGAGGGTGGCGAAGACGTTCGCGGGGTCGATGAAGACGGCAGATTCGGGGGTCTCGCTGAAAGCCACGAGATCCCAGAGTTCCATCTCAAGCCACTGTGTCGCGCTCTGAGGGAGGTCGGAGGGGAAAGCGAACAGGACGCGGTCGCCATCGACGATCAGTTCGCTCTCCCAGGTCACATCTTTGAGGTAGGCGAGACCTGAGGCGAAGTCGATCCGGCCGCGGGCGCGCTCGGTTTCGCCATCGCCGGAGACGGAGCGGAGTTGCACGGAGACGCTGCCGGATTCGCGGGCGAGGTGAGCGGCCTGGACGAGGGAGCCGTTGCCGCTGGTTGAGACGGAAGAACAGGCGGCGAGGAGTACCGCCGCCACGGCGAGTGAGATCAGGCGAGTCATCGTCCGCCCTCCTGGACGCTATGGATGAATATTCGACAAGGGCGATGGTTTGGGCCGACCCGGGAGGGTTACGAACGGGTGGACACGGTGGGAGAGCCGCCTGAGGATCTGGACCGGTGGGGGGGATTCTGACTTGTAGGGAGGGTTCCGGTAGAATCCCGGAGCGCAGTACCGGTCCTTCCCCGAAGGACACACTCGGAGCCTTAATGAACAGCGTTGAATTTCTGCAGATTTCTTCTGCGATGGTCCCCGACCGGGAAGTCCTCGTGGAGGCGGGAGGGCGGCAGCAGCGCGTCCTCTACATGGAGATGCTGCCGCGGGTGGCGCGGCTCGCGAACGCGCTCCAGGGGTTGGGCGTAGAGCAGGGTCAGAAGGTCGCTGTGATGTCGCTCAACAGCGCGGACTTCGTCATCACCTACTACGCCTGCGCGATGCTTGGGGTGACATTCGTGCCGTTGAACTACCGTTCGAAGGACGAAGAGCTGACGCACATGGTGAACGTGAGCCAGTGCGCTGCGCTGCTGGTCTCGGATCGGTACATCGACCTGGTCGACCGGATCCGGCCGACGCTGACGCACACGCAGCACTTCATCGCCTTCGAGGGCGGGCAATCGGACTATCTCGACTACACGGAGCTGCTCAAGAACTCCTCGGAGGATGAGATCTGGACGGATGTCGACGACAACGACGCGACGATCATCATCTTCACTTCGGGGACGACGGCTTTGCCGAAGGGGGTGCAGCTGACGTACGGGGACATGACGGCCTATGTGATGAACCAGCCGCCAGCGGACCCGGAGGTGCACGAAAAGGTGCTGGCTTCGGTGCCGTTCTTCCACGTGGCAGGGGCGACGACGATGATGCTGGCTGTCTGGAGCGGGCGAACGCTGGTGATCCTGCCGCAGTTCTCGCCCGAGGATTGGCTGGGGGCGGTTTCCACCGAGGGCGTGACGCATTCGTTCGTTGTGCCAACGATGCTGAAGCGGATCATGGAGGTGCCCGACTTTGAGTCGTACGACCTCTCTTCGCTGCAGAGCATCACGTACGGGGCGGCGCCGATGCCATATGAGGTGGTGCGCAAGGCCTGTGACGTGTTCCCGCCGAAGGGGATCGGGCTGATCAACGCATACGGGCAGACCGAGTCGACAGCGACGCTGACGTTCCTGGGGCCCGAGGACCACGATATGAGCGCGGACATGGAGCTAAAGGAGCGGCGGTTGCGCTCGGTGGGGCAGCCGATGCCCGATGTGGAGCTGGGGATCATGGACGAGCGGAACAACCTGCTCGGGCCGGACGAGGAGGGCGAGATCTGCGTCCGGTCGCCGCGGGTGATGAAGGGCTACTACAAGCAGGAAGACGCGACGAGCACCGCGATCATCGACGGGTGGCTGCACACCGGGGATGTCGGAAAGGTGGATGAGGGCGGCTACCTGTACATCACGGGCCGGAAGAAGGACCTGATCATCCGGGGCGGAGAGAACATTTCGCCGGGGGAGATCGAGAACGTCCTGGAGGAGCACCCGGCGATCGAAGAGGCGGCTGTCATCGGCGTGCCTGACGTGGAGTGGGGGGAAGTGGTGAAGGCGGTCGTGGTGTTAAAGCCGGGGCAGCAGGTGACGGCGGAGGAGCTGAACACGTACGCGAAGGGCCGGCTTGCATCGTTCAAGGCGCCGCAGTACATCGCGGTATTGCCGGAGTTACCGCGCAATGCGATGGGGAAGGTCCTGAAAACCGACCTGCGCAAGATGTACGGCACGGCTACGAACGACCACGTGTAGACTCGCGGACTAACGTAAGCCCTCACACGGCGGGGGCGTGGATCGTCAACAGGAAAGGGATCTGGATGCAGCCTGAAGGAACAGACACCGCCTCCAAGCCGCCCAGGGGGACGCGCCTCCGAGCTTCCTGGGCTTCGATCGCGGTGCCGGTGGCGATCCTTGGGGCGATTTCGGCGTTCGAGGTAGGGCGGACGACGGACGCCTCGCGAGAGGTGTTCTGGAACATCAAGGCGCCGGCCGTGATGTACTTCATCTTCGCGGTGTTCATCGCGGTGGTTGGGGCGGCGTTCATCCAGCGGCTGCGCATCTGGCGCCTGGGGAAGCCTCACAACGTGGGGCTGGGACTGGGAGCAAGAATCACGAACGCGCTGACGATGGGTGCCGGCACGAGCCGGGTGAAAAACGACAGGTTCGCGGGCGTGATGCACTGGTGCATTTACTCCAGCTTCGTGGTCCTGACGCTGGTGACGCTGACGCTCGCGCTGGACGATTACCTGCCACTGTTCGTCGGGAGTGACGCCGAGCACGCCTTCCTGAAGGGGCCGGTGTACCTCGGCTACAGCCTGATCGGCGACTTGTTCGGGGTCATCGGGCTTGTGGGTGTGGGGATGGCGGTGTACCGGCGCTACGTGGCGCCGCCGCCAAAGCTGACGTGGGACCGGCGGGGCTCGGAGGACGCGTTGATCGTGGGCGTGCTGGGCGTGGTGTTGTTTACGGGGATCCTCGTGGAGGGGTTGCGGATCGGGGCGCACGAGATCCCGATGGGGAACGAGAACTGGTCGTACTGGTCGCCGGCTGGGTGGGTGGTGGCCAAGGCGCTGGGTGGGCTGAGCGAGGGGGCGCTGCTGGACCTGCATCGGGGGTTCTGGTGGTTCCACGTTGTGCTGGCATTCGGGCTGCTTTCGATGCTGGCCCTGACGAAGTTCCGGCACATCGTGTTCGCACCGGCGAACGCGTTCTTCAAGCGGCCGGTGGCCCAGCTCTACCTGAGCCCGATGGGCGACTTCGAGAAGATCATGGAGGAGGGGGGTTCGCTGGGGGCGAGCAAGCTGCAGGACTTCACATGGAAGCAGCTCTTTGACGCGGACACGTGCGTGCGGTGCGGACGATGCACGGCGGTGTGCCCGGCATGGACCGCGGGGCAGCCGCTTTCGCCTATGGCGATCATCCAGGACCTGAAGACGTATATGAACCACGCCGGGCCGCTTGCGATCGCGGGGAAAGATCCGGCGCCACGGGTGAAGGGCGAGCTGGTGGGTGACTACATCAAGGACGAATCGCTCTGGGCCTGCCGGACGTGCGGGGCTTGCGTGGAGGAGTGCCCGGTGATGATCGAGCATGTGCCGACGATCGTGGACATGCGGCGCTACCTGGTGATGGAGCAGGCGCGGGTGCCTGCGACGGCGCAGGCAGCCCTGCAGAACATCGAGCAGCGGGGGCACCCGTGGCGTGGGACGCAGCTGACGCGGGAGACGTGGATCGAGCAGCTAGCGTCGGAGGGGATCGACGTGCCGATCTTCGATGGGACGCAGGAGTACCTGTACTGGGTGGGCTGCTCGGGAGCGCTGGTGGAGCGGAACGTGCCGATCACGCAGGCGGTGGTGAAGCTGCTCATCGATGCGGGGGTGAGCTTCGGCGTACTGGGGCAATCGGAGACGTGCAACGGCGACCCGGCGCGGCGGCTAGGGAACGAGTTCCTGTACGCGACGTTGGCGGAGACGAATGCGCAATCGATGAACGAGATGGGGGTCCGGCGGGTAATCACAGCCTGCCCGCACTGCTTCAACACGTTCAAGAACGAGTATCCGGACTTCGGTGGGAAGTACGAGGTGACGCATCACGCGGACTTCCTGCAGATGCTGGTGGCGCGCGGGAAGCTGCAGCCGAAGGAATCGACGGGTGAGACGATCACGTACCACGACTCGTGCTACATCGGGCGAGGGAACGGGATCTACGACGCGCCACGGAACGTGCTGGAGTCGATCCCGGGGGCGAAGCTGGTAGAGATGCCGCGGACGCGCCAGAACGGGCTTTGTTGCGGCGCCGGCGGCGGGAACATGTGGCAGGAAGAGACGGGGACGCGGGTGAACCACATCAGGGCGGCAGAGGCGGCGAACACGGGCGCCTCGATCGTCGCGACGGCGTGCCCGTTCTGCATCCAGATGTTCGAGGACGGGATACCGGCGGTGCAGCCGGACGAGGAGACGCGGTCGATCCGGGCGTACGACATCGCGGAGTTGCTGGAGGTGAGCGTGAAGCCTGCGGCGATGGCGATGGAGGATTCGGGGGTCATACCGCCGGGGGTGGTTTAGGGGGTCGCCGGTCCCCCGTTGCCGTTCGTCGATCAGGCGGGGGTGGCGCGACGGCGGGGACTCTTCCGGGGGCGGTCGGCGAGGGTGCGTTCGTAGGCGCCGAGGAGGGAGAGGAGGATGTCTTCGACACGGGCACGGGTCCATTGGCCGTTCCGGCGTTCGGGCCCGACAGCGGTGACGCCAGCTTCGGCGCCGGCAGCCATGGTGGCGGAGATATGCCAGCGGGGGTTCCCTATCCGGCGACGCTCGTGGAGCGCGAACCTGAGGACGAAGGAATCGGCGAGGACGAGCTGGAAGGTGGGAGATTCGCCGGCGCGGGGGGCCGGGGAAAGGGTGAGGTCGAGGTCGGAACCGTAGACGGCGCTGACCTGGGCCGCGGCTTCGGAGGTCCAGCGGTAGATGGTGAGGAGGAGGCCAAGCTGAGGGTCGTACTCGTGGCTGCCGGCGATGCCGAGCACTTCTCGCCGTTCCTGCCAGGATGCGCGCAGGGCCTGCACTCTTTCGATGAAGGGTCCATGGGCCGCAGTCATCTGAACTCCCTGGGTGTGGGGCGGCTGGGCTGGCGTGGAGGGGATGGATAGAAACGCAGGGCCGCGGTCGCGCCGCGGCCCTGCTGGCCCCGTCCACCTCAAGGAAGGCAAGGGGACGGGGGAGGCGTTAGACCGCTGACTGGCCGCGTTCCCTGGTGCGCACACGGACGACGTCTTCGATGGCGGAGATGAACACTTTGCCATCACCGATCTCGCCTGTGGCGGCGTTCTCGCAGATGGCTGTGACCACCTGCTCGGCGTGCCCATCGTCGACGACGAGCATGACGTAGGTCTTGGCGAGGAACTCCACGCGGAACTGGCGGCCACGCCACTGTTCGGTGATGCCTCGTTGCTTGCCGTGGCCCTTCACCTCCGCGATGGTCATCCCCGGGTAGCCGAGCTCCTCGAGGGCGGACTTCACGTAGGGAAGGCGTTCAGGCCGGATGATCGCCTCGATTTTCTTCATCTGACTCCGTTCCTTCGTGGTCTGCGGGTGCGGGGCCGGTGAGCGGTGTCACCGGCTTCTGCACTGATTGTCTGCGAATTGGAGGTTGGCGGGGTCATTGCTAGGCCCCACCGCCTCCACCGCCACCGCCCGGGGCTCCCATGCCGCCCATCGAAACGGGGGTTGACGGGTTGAAGTCGGGGTAGGCGGGGACTCCATGTTCGCCGAGGTCGAGGCCGCGAAGCTCTTCTTCCTCGGAGACTCGGAGGCCGACGGTGAACTTGATTGCGGCGAAAACGAGGCCGGCGGTCACGGCTGTCCAGGCGACGATGGCGGCGATACCAAGGAGCTGGATGCCGAGCTGTTCGATGCCTCCGCCGAGGAGGAGGCCGTACTGGGAGGGGTCGGCATAGCCAGCGCTTGCGACGCCCGATTCGGACGAGAGGAGGCCGACGGCGAGGACGCCCCAGATCCCGGCGAAGCCATGGACGGAGACGGCGCCGACCGGGTCATCGATGCGGAGGTTATCCAGCATGCGGACGCCGCCGAGGACGACGAGGGAGCCGATGGCACCGGCCACGATCGCCGCCCACGGGTCGAGGGTGGCGCAGCCAGCGGTGATGGCCACGAGGCCGCCGAGGACACCGTTGATGGTGAGGCCGAGGTCGTAGTTGCCGGAGAGCAGCTTCGAGGCGACTGCGGCAACGGCGCCACCGGCGGCGGCGGAAAGGGTTGTTGTCACGGCTACGCGGGCTGCGAGCTCGGAGGCGCCGCCCGAGAGTGCGAGCGTAGAGCCGGGGTTGAAGCCGTACCAGCCGAACCAGAGGATGAACATGCCGAGTGATGCGATGGCGATGTTGTGGCCGGGGATGGCATTGACGGAGCCATCCCTGGAGTACTTACCGAGGCGCGGTCCGACCAGGATGGCGCCCATGAGGCCGGCGATGCCACCGACAGCGTGGACGATGCCGGAACCGGCGAAGTCGATGTAACCGTTGCCGCCGATGGGGTCGTCGGCGAAGGCCGAGAGCCAGCCATCTTCGCTCCAGCCCCAGTGGACCACGACGGGGTAGATGACGCCGGTGATGAAGACGGTGTAGATGAGGTAGGCGCTGAACTTGGTGCGTTCGGCCATAGCTCCGGAGACGATGGTAGCGGCGGTGGCGGCGAAGGCGAACTGGAAGATCCAGCCGGCGTAGTCATCGAAGTCGTTCAGGAAGAAGTTCCCGAGGCCGATGAAGCCGGTCGTGGAATCGCTTACGCCGTAGGCGAAGGCCCAGCCGATGGAGAAGAACGCGAGCGCGCCGAAGCACGCATCGAGGATGTTCTTCATGAGAATGTTGGTGGTGTTTTTGGCCCGCACGAAGCCGGCTTCGAGCATGCCAAACCCGGCCTGCATGAAGAACACGAGGAACGCGGCGATCATGAGCCACGCTGTGTCCAGGTCAGCGGCCAGGGCTTCGACAGCGGACGGCTCTTCTTCCTGGGCAGCCACGGCGGCGAAGAGTGCGAACGCGCCGAGCACGCCGGCTCCGACGGCCAGTGGATACCGCAGGCGAATGAACTGTCTCAGCATCCTGTACCCTCAGGGTGAGATAGGGACGGTGTTCCCTTCGGGGTTGGATGCTCCGGGGTGGGGGTTTCGAGGGGATTTCCCCGCGGTTTCGGGGCTGTTTCGAAACAAAGCGTTCACGGAGCCGGCCGGCCACTCTGGGCGGTGGTGGCCACAGCGGGAGCGGGTGCCGGGAAGGGGTTGCGTGCGTGATTTCACAATCGGGCGGATTGTGATACCGTTCGCGGGGTACCCCCGTACCTCCTTCGTGATTTCCCGGCCACGCTGCCGGCCCCTAAAGGAGCCCCATCGCGCGTGAACATCATCGTTTGCGTCAAGCAAATACCCGATCCAGAGACCCCAGCAGCCTCCTTCCGCGTCGATGAAGCCGCGAAGAAGGTGATCCCCGCGCAGGGCATAGCCCCTGTGCCCAACCCCTATGACCCACAGGCGACCGAGGCTGCGCTGCGTCTGCGCGACACGGACGGCGAGGGAAAAGTGACCGTCATCAGCCTGGGACCAGACTCAGCGCGCGACGCAATCAAGCATGCGCTGGCGATGGGCGCCGACGAGGGCGTCCTGATCAACGACCCCGCCTTCGAAGGGATCGACAACTTCCAAACGGCCGCGATCCTCGCGAAGGCAATCGAGAAGGTCGGCGAGTACGACCTGATCTTGATGGGCCGGGCATCGGCGGACTGGGACATGGGCGTGGTGCCTTCGGGCGTCGGCCAGATCCTGGGCGTGCCGGTTGTGACGGTGGCCAAGGCCATCGAGAAGAACGGCGGGAACGTGAAAGTTGAGCGGGTGCTGGACGACGGGTTCCAGACCGTGGAGGCGCCGCTTCCGGCGATCGTCTCGGTTTCGAACGAGTTCGGCGAGCCGCGCTATCCGCAGCTGCGGCAGATCATGCTGGCGGCAAAGAAGACGGTGCAGGTGTGGTCCGCGGCTGACCTCGGGCTTGGGGCGGACGACACGGGCGAGGCGAACCGCTGGATGCCACTGGAGGCGCTGTATGTGCCGAAGGTGGAGAGCAACGTTGAGATCATCGAGGGCGATTCTCCGGAAGAGAAGGCCCGCAACCTCGCGCAGAAGCTTCGCGCGGCAAAGCTGATTTAGGAGCTGCGACCATGCCTGGTGTCCTTGTTGTAGCAGAAGCCGTTGGGGGCGAAGTCGCCCCGATCTCCCACCAGTTGCTTGGCGCGGCGCGCCTGCTTTCTTCGCAGGGGGCAGGTGACGTGACGGCGTTCATCGCCGGGAGCGAAGAGAACGCGAAGGAGCTGATTACGTACGGCGCGGACGCGGTCATCGTTGGGACAAGCGGTAGCCTGGAGAGCGGGATGGCGGACGCATATGTGCCTGCCATCGAAGCGGCGATCGAGCAGTCGGGCGCGGACATCGTGCTCATCGGCATGACAAGCCTCGGGCGCGACCTTGGCCCGGCGTTGGGATTCAGCCAGAAGACGGCGGTAGCGATGGACTGCGTGGACCTGAAGGTTGAGGGCGGGCGCTTGCGGGCGACGCGTTCGTGCTATGGCGGGAACGCGCGGGCGGAAGTGACCTGGAAGGCGCCGCTGCAGGTGGCAACCGTGAAGGCGAAGACGTTCGACGCGGTGGAGCCTGACACCGGGCGTTCGGGGAACGTCTCGAGCATCGATACCGCGGGGGAGTCGATGATCAACGTCCTGGGGATCGAGACCGCGGAGGCTGCCGGCGTGAAGCTGGAGGACGCGGAAGTCGTCATCTCGGGCGGGCGCGGGCTCGGTGACCCTTCGGGGTTCGAGCTTCTGGAGCAGCTGGCGGCGACGCTGAAGGGCGCGGCTGTCGGGGCTTCGCGAGCGGCGTGCGACCTGGGATGGTACCCGCCTTCGCAGCAGGTCGGGCTGACGGGGAAGACTGTCTCGCCGGGCCTGTACCTGGCGGTGGCGATTTCGGGCGCGAGCCAGCACATGGCCGGGATGGCGGGTTCGAAGAACATCGTCGCGATCAACAAGGACGCGGACGCGAACATGGTGAAGGTTTCGAAGTTCGCGGTGATCGACGACTACAAGAAGGTGATCCCGGCGCTGATTGAGGAGATCAAGAAGCTGTAGCGGGCGATTTCCGAGTTTGCGTCAGGATGCGGGGGCCGGTGTTCAGCCGGCCTTCGCTGATCTCTGTGGGCGGCAGACCAGCCTGAGGTGGCGAAGGCAGCCCCCGGCCTCGGTGGGCCGGGACTCCCGCCAATCCACGCAGCTCCGGGCACGGTGGCGCGGGA